>DATAEX010000236.1:0-7511 GCA_036257765.1 Bacteroidales bacterium | reverse complement strand
GTGCACGGAACCACATCCATTTGTTTTCCAGATTACGAGCCCGGTACTCAAGCATGATTTCCCCAGCAGTATCAATATTCAAAAGCTTATTGTAGTAGTCGGAGAGGGCTTCACGGTCATCCGGATGAATAAGTTCGTTTCTTTCTTCAACCGTCATTTTCTTCATTTCCTCCGAACTAAAACCTTGCATGAGGAAAGGTTCACGGTTAGTATAAAAAAGATTCCTTGAGGGTAGTTCAATTACGCTGATCATGTCAGGAACAGATTCTGTAATAGCTGTAATAAAATTTGCCTGATCTGAAATTTTGGATTCTGCCTGTTTTAAAGGTGTTACATCCTGCATAGTTGTGAGCATGGTTTTTCTCCCGGGCAGTGACAAAATGTCAATGGATAAAAGAACGGTCCTTTCGGTGCCGGAAGGATGTTTTATCCTGATTTCATAATGCCGTAAACTTCCTTTTTCACGTAACAGGTTCACCGCGTTTATCCTGTCATCAGGATTTACAAATACATCCAGGTCAAGCGAACTTTTGCCAATTACATCCTCTTTTTTATGTCCGGTTATTTCAATGTATGTATCATTAATCTCGTATATTGTTCCGTCTTCCATGTTGCTTAAAACAAGGCCGTTTGGACTTGATCTGAATGCAGAAGAAAATTTTGCTTCACTCGCTCGCAGGTCATCTTCCGCGCGTTTTCTTTTCAGAGCTAATGCAGCCTGGGTGACAACCGATTCGATAACATGCCTGTTTTTCAGCATACCATTTTGTTCATGACTAAGAACGGCTACTGTGCCCAGAATATCGTGTTCTACAGAGCACGCCATAGCGAAAACGCTATTGATACCCAGGGCATGTTCGAAATCGGCACAGAAATTTTGAGGCAACTGGCCGAATGTAAGTTCAAAAACTCCTCCGGCCAAAAATTCAAGCCCTCCGGGTTTTATTCTCTCTCTGATCTCTCCGGGAAAATCAAATACAAGGCCTTCAGGCTCACGTCCAAAAATTTTTATTGTTTTTTCCTTTTCTTCGTCCGTACCTCGAAACTCTTTAACAATCAACCTTTGATTCAGGACATCAAATTCACTGAAAGTGATCATAGCCCCATCGGCTACTTTATATAAACTATCCGAAATAAACCTGAAGAGTTCAGGAGACCCTAATTTTTCAATCATGCTTGTTGCAGTCCCCGATAGAAAATTAAGACTTTCAGCATATTGTCTGAGGGTTTCCTCGTTTTGTTTCAGTTCAAGTGCCGCATCTTTTTGTTTGGTTATATCCTGAACCGTACCAAAACCGGACACGAGCATTCCTTCTTTATCGAATTCAAGAATTGCAGTTTCATTTACCCATTTTATTTTGCCGTCAACTATAATACGATGATCAATATTGTATTCTTTACCCTTTATCGCCGCATTCCACTCTCTATCAACCATTTCCCTGTCGGCCGGATGGATAAAAGACAGGAACATTTCATAATTCAGGGATGTTCCCGGACGAACATTGAAAATACGGTAAGCTTCATCAGACCAGGTCAATTCATTTTTGAGGATATTTAATCTCCAGCTTCCAATACGAGCTGCTGATTGAGCCAGTCGAAGATCGTAACGAACGGCCGCTAACTCTGATCTTAATTCATTCAATTCATTTTGAATTGTTTTGTAAGACGTTTGCATAACATTAGTCTTTTACTCTGAAGGAACTTCTGTAAAACAGAATAAATAACAATCGGTTGTAACGGATGGAAACGTAGTGTTTGAAATAATTGCCAATAACATGACAAAGATTGGAACGTAACTGCCCCGAAGGCAAAATCGTTGTAGGTAACGCAGATATTAATCTTTTATCCGGCGTAACAGAACAAAACCATGTCGGGTGCTTATTTGATGCAGGCATGAGCCAGCAGAATATGTCAGCTCAGGGAGGACCCTGAAAGGCATCTGCCCCAGCGGGGCAAAATCTTTGTAGTAATCATAGATAGTTATATTATCCAGCAGCGTAGCTGCGAAATAGAACAAAACGCTGAAGAATTAGCAGAGGTGGAGGAATACCAGGATGATCCAGGCTTTATATTCTGTGATCCTCCCGGATAATAGTGCGACATCCGCCGTCAAGGCTTTTGCTCCGGTCTTTCATCGGGAATATCGGGTTTAATTTTTCCATTTCCCCTATTTCTTTTAATCTTTTATAGATGAGTTGCCAGGCACATGGCTGGTCAGCACTGATTTCGCACCTTTCTTCGCGTGATCCTCCGCATGGTCCGTTTAGCATATGCTTTGCACACCGGGTAACCGGACATATCCCACCAAAATCTGCCAGTACGCAAGCCCCGCACTGGGCACATTTTTCAGTCCATATGCCCCGCGATTCAAGAATGCCTAAGAATGAAGTATCGAGACCCGCATACACCGGCTTACCTGGATAGCGTTCTGCAATTGCTTGTACACCTGCCCCGCATCCCAGTGAAAGTACGGCGTCGTTTCTTCGGACTTCTTCGGCAGCACCCTCAATAAAAACATTATCACACTGCCGTTCAATTGTATACTCATTGAACTTTATATACTTTCCTGATTTTTTTGAAGCAATTCTCAGAGCAGAAGCAATAATTGAAGTTTCACGCTCACCACCGGCAAGGCAAACAGTTACACAAGTTCCGCAACCCAGTACCAGTACATTTTTGTGTTCTTTAACAATATCAAGAATCTCGGGTATTTTTTTTCTTTCTGCGACTATCATTGGTAAGTCTCCTCATTTAATTTTATACTTTTTTTTCCTATTGGGTTAGGGCCTAATTGTTTAATTTCTTTTACCAGATCGTGGATAACCTCAACCAGGTTTACTGCCATGGCTGCTGAAATATTGACCATGCGTAAACGTTCCTTTTCAATGCCGCATTCCTCAAGTATGGTGCGAATTGCATTAACTCTTTTTTTTGCAAACAGGTTACCATCAATAAAATGGCATCCCCCTTCAAGGCATCCTGCAACCAGCACACCATCAGCGCCGTTTTCCATAGCTTTCATGTAGTATTCCATTTCTAATCTTCCGGTGCAGGGTGTGCGGATTATCCTCACTCCTGCCGGGTACTGAAGACGCATTGAGCCAGCCAGATCGGCTGATGCATAAGCACAGTAGTGACAGCAGAAAGCTACTATTTTAGGTTCAAAATTTGCGTTTTGCATTTTCTATACAGTTTCGACGGCATCAAACAGTTTATCAATCATATTCATGAAATGTTCCGACCGGAAATGATTAAGTTGAATAGCTCTTGCCGGACATTCAGAGGCACAGATTCCGCAGCCCATACACTTGGCCTTTTCTATCTCCGCCTTACGGTCGTAGTTAAGAGTTGGCGCACCATATGGACAAGCTTTGATACAAGTCATGCAGGAAATGCACTTTTTTTGATCAACCATGGAGATCTGTGCCCCGACTTCGAGATGCGTTTTCGAAAGGATCGTTGCCGCCCTTGCGGCTGCAGCCTTTGCCTGTGATATATTTTCATCTATCATTTTCGGTGAATGCGCCATACCGCAAAGAAATAATCCTTCTGTTGCAAAATCAACCGGCCGCAGCTTCATATGGGCTTCAACATAAAATCCGTTAGCATTCAGGGGCACCTTAAGCATATCCGAAATGTGTTTATTATCTTCATTAGCATGCAAACCCGTGCTTAAAATCAATTTGTCGGTTTCGATTACAAGAGTTTCAGGGAAATCGGGACTTTCAACTTTAACGGCGCTCAAAACACCGTCTATATCTGATACTGAGGGGATATTTTCTTCGCTGTAACGTATAAAAACAACACCTGCCTTCCGTGCTTCCTGGTAGAATTTTTCCCGGAATCCATAGGTTCTTATGTCTCTGTAAAGGATAAATATCCTTGCATCCGGATCATCCTTCTTTATCTTAAGTGCATTCTTAACAGCCATGGAACAACAAATCCGGCTGCAATATGGTTTTTCCGGTGTTCTGGATCCAACGCACTGAATCATGACATAGGTCAGGCCTTTCCTCTCAGGCTTTTTCCTGCTTAAGAGTTTCTCCAGTTCCAGCTGAGTCATAATATTTTTAACAACACCATAGGCATACTCTTCGGTAATAGCAGGTTTTGCACCGGTGGCTATGATAATGGCCCCGCAAGATACCTCTCTAGGTTTTCCTTCTTTGGTGAATTTGATTTTAAAATCACCGATATGTCCGGTAACACTATTAATTTCTGAATCCAGATAGATATCAATATTTCGCTGGGAGTTCACGTTTTCAATCAACTGTTTCCTGAATCCGGAAATGTCATTGTGTTCCAGTGTACTGTTAATACATGTCAGATTACCTCCGAGTTGATCCGATTTTTCAATAATATCTACATCAAACCCTTGTTCGGCAAGGGACAAAGCAGCTGACATTCCGCTAACGCCTCCGCCGAAAACCACTGCATTCTGACGAATTGGGATCCTGTCGCCTTCCAGTGGCAACAAATAATATGATCGCGAAACCGACATTTTAACCAGTTCAATCGCTTTCATGGTTGCCTGTTCAGGCTCCGAGGAATGAACCCATGAACATTGATCCCGGATATTGGCCAACTCAAACAGATAAGGGTTTAAACCAGCCTCGCGCAATGTCTCCCTGAAGATAGGCTCGTGTGTGCGGGGAGTGCACGAAGCAACAACTATCCTGTTTAACCTGTGCAATGCGATCTGTTCTTTTATGTTCGACAGGCTCGCATTAGAGCAGGTATACATGGTATGTGAAGCAAATACAACGCCGGGTTCTTTACTTATGCTTTCTGTGACCTTTTCTACATCTACAGTTCCGGCAATATTAATTCCGCAATGGCAGACAAAAACACCAATTCTTGGATTTTCATCTGTAACGTCATGTTCCTGAGGATATTCCTTTGATTTAATAAGTGTATTTTTAGCCGGGGACAGCAATTCCATGGCCATTGATGCAGCAGCGCTGGCCTGCATAACTGTCTCAGGAATATCTTTCGGTTCCTGGAAGGCGCCTCCTACAAAAACACCCGGTTTTGATGTTATAAGGGGATTTAGCCTGTCGGTAGCGCAAAAGCCGTATTCATTCATCATAATTCCAAGCTTTCTGATCGCCCCGGTTATGTTAGCTTTTGGATCGAGACCTGCTGCAAGCACAACCAGGTCGAAATCTTTTTCAATATAATCATTATCACCGTCAATAAATCCCAACCGGAGATCGTTGCTTTGGGGCACCTGGATAATCCTTGAGGGCATGCTTTTTATATACCGGATATTCTTCATGGATCTTGCACGCTCAAAATATTGATCGAAATCTTTTCCGTGTGCCCTGATGTCCATATTGAAGATCGTGCCTTCCATCCCTTGCACATGTTCCGAAGCAATCATAGCCTGCTTGGTTGTCGCCATACAACATATGGAAGAACAATAAGCGTTGGTTTTCGTATCTCGTGAGCCGACACACTGAATCCAGGCAATACGTTTTGCATCCCTGCCGTCGTCTTTTCGCACCACATGCCCCCTGTAAGGGCCGGCTGCTGACAACATACGTTCAAACTGCACGCTGGTAAGGACATTCTTATATCTCTTGTAACCGTATTCGCCTTTAATTTCGGCCGTGAATTCTTCAATTCCGGGAGTAAGCACAACAGCTCCCACTTCAAGTTCCATAATCTGGTCGGTCATGCTGTGATCAATAGCTTTTTTCTCACAGGCCGCTAAGCATTCCATACACTCGGAGCACTGAGCGCAGCTGAGACATCGCCCCGCTTCGGTAATGGCAGCATCGAGGGAAAATGCCGATTCAATCTCATTGAAATTATCCGTCCTTTTTGATATTTCCAGTTTTTCGGCCAGTGCCCGTTTTTTTCTTTCAATTCCGGTTAAGTCCGGTAACAGTTCGTCAGCTACTGGTTTCAACGAACTTTCAAACCGGTCGGACGACATATGTTTGCCGTTCAGATAAAACCCGATTGATTCCGCTGCCCGCTTTCCGGCTGCTACCGCTTCAATAACGCTTGCTGGTCCTGATGCATTATCACCTCCTGCAAAAATCCCTTTTTCTGATGTTTCAAGGGTTTCCGGGTTTATTTTAAAACATCCTTTTTCTGTATTGACGCCTGCATGACTTGCGAAGTCACTATCAACCACCTGGCCGATAGCCACGATCAAATGATCTGTTTTCAGCTTAAGAAGTTTATGCTCATTATATGACGGTCTGAAATTTCCGTTCTCGTCAAACACGCTCACGCATTGTTTCAGTTCAATGCCTTTGACTGATCCGTTACCATATATTTTATTAGGTCCCCAGCCGGTACGTATTGTAATACCCTCCTCCAGCGTGGCTTCAATTTCTTCCTTATATGCCGGCATATCATTACGCTGTTCAATTGAAATCAGCTCTACTTTAACAGCTCCCAAGCGCAGGGCTGTACGGGCAACATCGATGGCAACATTTCCGCCTCCGATAACTGTCACGTTTCCTTTCAAAACCGGTTTATTTTCCTGAGTGCCGACTTGTCGTAAAAATTCTACTCCATATAGCACTCCTTTTTTATCTTCACCCTGAATTCCTAATTTTCTGCTTGCATGGGCGCCGGCACTTATGTAAACCACATCATTTTCTTTTCTTATCTCTTTAAAGCTTATATCCTTTCCCACAATACAATTCAACACGATTGTGACACCACGCCGACGGATAAGTTCTATTTCATAGTCAAGCATTTCTTTCGGCAACCGGTACCGTGGAATACCCCAATAGAGCATACCACCGGCATAGCTCCTGGCTTCATAAATGGTTACATTATATCCCATATCGGCCAGATCACTTGCTGCTGTCAACCCCGAAGGACCTGCCCCGATTATTGCTACTCTTTTTGCACCGGGTTGAGGAGTTTTTTCTTTGGGTAATACCAGTTCTCCCGATTTAATTAACCGCATTTCCTCATCAGAAGCAAAGCGTTTTAACTGACGAATTGCAACTGCACTATCGACCTTTGATCGCGTGCACACGCTTTCGCAGGGGGCAGGGCACACTCGTCCGCAAATGGCGGAAAATGGATTTCTTTCCCTTATCAGGTTAACTGCTTTAACAAATTCCTTTTTTTTGATCAGTTGTATATATCCCTGTATGTTAACATTGGCGGGGCATTTAATCTTGCAGGGGGCATGACCAAGCTTCAACAAATTGGGTAAATTAGGAATAGCCTGGGCGTAGTATTTCTGAATTGCTTTTCGTTTTCCCAGGTTACGATTGAACTTGTCATCGATTTCCACAGGACATGCAGTTGTGCATTCACCGCAATCATTGCAGATTTGTTCATTAATGAACCGGGGTGATTTCTTAATGAATGCCTTAAAATTACCGGGTTCACCCTCAAGCTTCACAAGTTCAGAAAGTGTGAGTATTTCAATATTGAGATTTCGGGCGCATTCCACCAGCTTAGGAGAAATGACACAAATGGCACAATCACCGGTCGGAAATGTCTTATCCAGATGCGACATCATGCCGCCGATG
>DATAEX010000227.1:0-2813 GCA_036257765.1 Bacteroidales bacterium | reverse complement strand
CGGCCGATTATGAAAGAACTGAAGGTAAAGGTGGATTATAAAAAATCAAAATATAAAAGCAGGTTTTTAGGTTTATATTGGGTTTAATAATTAGGGTTACCCTCCGGTTTACCGGGGGGTTTTTTTTATGAGCGCCGCTGTCGTACCATTTCAAAAAATAATACTGTAGCTGCAGAGCTGACATTAAGCGACTGTATTTTACCGAACAGGGGAATTTTCACAAGTTTATCTGCAGATTTAATTAATCGGGCATCAATACCTGTATCTTCTGATCCCATAATAATCGCTGTCGGCTGCCTGAAATCAGCTTCATAAAGAACCCCGTCAGCTTTCTCCGTAGCAGCAATAATCTGCAATCCACATTCGCGAAGGTATTTCACAGCATCAGCAAGATTATTGACCCGGCATACCGGTATAATGGATAAGGCTCCCGCAGATGTCTTTATAGCCTCGGAATTTATCTGAGCTGAACCTTTAGAAGGAATTACAATCCCGTCGATTCCGGCGCATTCTGCACTACGGGCTATTGCTCCCATATTTCGGACATCGGTAATTCCGTCAAGCAAAACAAGTGCAGGAGTTTTTCCCTGTTCGAAAAGGAAGGGTATCAGTTTGTCAAGTTCCGTATATTCCAGCTCAGAAACGATAGCAATAATACCCTGGTGATTTTTGGCCGTCAGACGGTTTAATTTCTCAACAGGAACATATTGAAAAGGTATATTTCTATCCCGCAGAATTGAGAATAAACCCGGTATAGTTTCATTTCTAAAGCCCTGTTTGAGAAAGATTTTATCAATCTGTTTTCCCGATTTGATTGCTTCATGTACAGGGTGTGTACCAAAAAGGATAGTTTCTTTATGTTTCATTATATGGGTTTGATGTTTGAAGTTTGATGGTTGAAGTTATATGTTCTAAACCTCAAACCTTCAGTCTGAAAACAGATGCTTTATTCAATCAGATAGATGTTTCCTCTCCTCCACGTATCCACTGCACTTCTCCAATAGGTATCATAGCTGTCCGATCTTTGTAAAATATAATTGTCAGGAGCGAATGAAGTAGGCGAGTGATCAAAGGTAAAAGTGACTGTTGTTGTGTAATTGTTCTTATAATAAATCCACTTTTCCTGTGTGGCAGAAACACGAACTGACTGTGGTGGCCCGTAAATAATGAAAATCATTCCACGATCTGTCATCCAACCCGGTTTAAAGGAAGTAAAGTAGTAATTAGCGAAATAAACCCTGTTATAATAAACCCTGATGAGTTCTCTGGCTTTTTCTATGTTGCCTGCCTTTTCAAGCCAGAAATTGTCAACTGCCAGCTTTTTATTTACTGCAGACCTGAGCTTGTCATATTCGACCGAGGTAGCCAGGTAAGCAAGGGGTTCAATGAGCTGTTCCACTTCCTGAATCCTGGGAAATCTTTCTCCGAAATTCATCAGGGTTATGCCCGCTGGCTGTGTTGTATCGGGTTGTAAAAAGTAAACTCCGTTATAATTCATCTGATAGTTTATGGAATTGCCAAAAGGCAGTATCCATAGGCTATCCGGTCGTTCAAAAAATTCCACCTCCCTGTTATCTGAAAAAGACGGCCGTGGCAAGGGAATATCGTTACCATAATATTTAACATATATTGAATCAAATCCACCGTTGTTGTGCTCAATCCTGAATACTCTGTTGCCAACAACATATGGTTTATAATAGGGTGATCTGTCTTCAGTTAACGTAAGAAGATAGTTTTGTTCCGAAAACTCCTGGCTCTTATCTATAAAAATATAGTTAAGATTTTCAGAGCGCCTGACAAGGTCACGTGCAGTTAAGGCCAGTTGATATTTTTTGCCTGATTGTGCATTAATGGGAATTTGCGTTTGAAATCGCTTATCGGCATTTTCCCTTTCAAAACTAAAAAGTGTTTTGCCAGAATCAGCAACAACAGGATGATCAATATCAGTAATATCGGTTAGAGTATATAGAATGTTAATCTGTCCTAAAAGTTTATTGGGTTCTATAGTGCCTGAGTAAAGCAATTCCGAAGGGAAAATTTTTATTAAAAGCAAAGATGACGACGGTGAATTATGATAAACAGCATATGCCGGATGAAGCCGGGTGTTTGAAGGGTTATACATATTCGACAGGTTCACGACGCTTGGCTTAACTACAGTCTTTGGCGCCTGGCAACCCATGAATATTACCGCCAGAAATAATGCACAATAAAATAGTTTCTTCATGCAGCCTGTCATTGCTATTCAGTAAAAATACTCAATTTCTTTTATTTTTCAGTAGCTCAAGTTCCTGGTGAAGTTGTTCCCATATTACCATTTGCCTCGCCAGCTCAGTTTTAAGGTTCTCGTATCTATTGAAAAAATCGGGCAATTTCATACTTTCCATGTCAAGTTCCGGATCAGCGATACGAATTTCATATTGCTTAATCTGTTTTTCCAGTTCCGCAATATCATTCTCATTTTTTACAATCCGGTTTTCCAGTTTCCTGACATCCCTGTCAAATTCTTTTTTATCGATAAAGGCCTGTTTGCTGGATGTTTCATTTTTTAATCCCTGATCAGCAAGGGCATCCTTTCGCTGAAGTTCGGAAAGTGAAAGGATTTTCTTTTTTTCCAGGAATTCAAATATTCCGCCAATATGCTCTTTAATTTTTTTATTGTTGAATTCGAAAACTTTCGAAACAAGACCATCAAGAAATTCTCTGTCATGTGATACAGCAATGAGTGTGCCATCATATGCAAGTAAGGCTTTTTTCAGAATATCTTTAGATCGCATATCGAGGTGATTTGTGGGTTCATCGAGTATCAGCAGGTT
>DATAEX010000218.1:0-6018 GCA_036257765.1 Bacteroidales bacterium | reverse complement strand
CAGCGTGCTTTTTTACCACCCCTGCAGGCATCAATCCAGTCGAGATAATGTCCTTTGGACCGTTCAATCGTTTCAGGAGGCTTTATCATGCTCTTGTTTCTTGAAAGAGGAAGCAGGCGAGGGTTATTTCCCTGGAAACCGCATAATATTTTTCCATAGTCGCCTACGAACAATAAACCATCGGGCGTGAATTCAATATTATCTTCAAAGAATTCCTTAGGCCTGGCAAATTTCATACCTCCGTCCACCCAGTACAGGTCAACTTCGGGCATACCGGCTCTTGCGGGGAATGTAAAATGTGCATTCATGGCATGGGGATGCGAAACATAGGCTATCTGCTGGGGATTTCCGTTCACCACACCCACGTTGGTATTGGCCGATGCCTCTACCGTGCTTACGTCACCCAGTTTAAGTGCCCTGTAAATAGCGGCAAATGAATAACATCCCATATCACCCAGAGCGCCGGTTCCAAAATCATACCACGATCTGAAAACAGTATGAGTGTAATCGTAACTGAAGGGCCTGTATTCAGCACGGCCGAGCCAAAGATCCCAGTTAAATCCTTTAGGTATTTTCTCTTCCTCAGGAAGCCTGGTAAAACCGGTTTGCCACACGGGCCGGTTCGACCAGTTATAAACTTCACGGACTGGCCCGATAGCACCGCTCCATATTAGTTCGCACAGCTGGTCCACCGAAGCAGAAGAAGCGTTTGCCGTGGCAACCTGTGTCGCAACACCGGTTTTGGTCGCTGTTTCAGCCATCAGTCGTGCTTCATACACTGCATTCGTCATAGGTTTCTGGCAAAATACATGCTTGCCTTTATTCATAGCTTTCACTGCCACCTGGGCATGTTGATGGTCGGGTGTGCCAACGACTACAGCATCAATGCTGGTTTCTTTTTCAAGCAGTTCTCTGAAATCCTCATAAGCGGTGCACGCCTTATAGTCAGTGCCCAGCTTTTTAGAATACCAGGCGTCGATGATCTGTTTAGCCGGTTCCCGTCCTGCCCTGCAACCCTTCACTTTATCGTCCCACAATGGTTCCTCAATAGCGCGACGGATGCCATTGCGTAATTCATTTTCGCCCCAATTCTGGTAACGGGTATCATCCTTAACAGGGTCAGCAACTGAAACAATCCGGAGATCAGAGATCTTTAGCAATTCGAGCAACACACGTGTTCCCTGGGTTCCGGTGCCTATACACGCCACATTCAGCTGGTCGCTTGGAGCAATATGCCCGATTCCTCCCAGAACATGCCTGGGAACGATAGTAAATCCTGCCGCAGTGGCGGCGGTTGTGATGAAATTTCTGCGTTTCATGGTGCAAATCGTATTTTGGAAAATTTGAAAATATAGCAGGGATTAAGAGTCTGTTTAAAATTTGGATTCAATTTAGCATTATTTATAATTGCTTGTAGCCTGCTATATCTCTTTCACGTAAATATTCCTGAACTGAACCAGTGCAGGGGGACTGTTCCATTCACCTTTGTCGTTCTTTCCGCCATGATGCTGCAATCCGATAGGCCCTGATGCAGGCAAATCAGGCAATGAGGCATTAATTATCACGGGAACCCCGTTCAGCTCTACATTGAGAACATTTCCCTTTACGGTTATTTTAAAGGTGTTCCATTCACCGATATTCTTATCTGCATTTGTAACCGGGGTGACAGCCTTGCGAACTTCAGCAGGCATTTTATCATCCATCCGGTATCCGTAAACTTCACCACATCCCACTGGCCAGCACCATATGTTTACCTGCGATTTGGAGTTTCCCCTTAAAAAAATACCGGAATCCGAATCCGGCACTACCATGGTGATCTCTTTGCCGTTCTCATCCAACTTATGAAGCCCGGATGGAAGGATCAAAGGAACATTCGGATTCTTATAGGGCGTGGCTTTTATCCTGAAATCCACATAAAGGATGAAATCCTTAAATTCTTTGGTGGTCCACAGGTCTTTGCCCTTTTGTGCTTCGCTCTCCGCATCATAATCAATAACACCATCAGCAATCTTCCAGTGGCCGTTATCTCCCTCGGGAACTTTCCAGTTAGTAAAGTCTTTCCCGTTGTAAAGCGATGTGAAACCCTCAGGCGCTTTGTTCTGTGCCTTTAAAACAGTCAGGCCAAAGAACAATCCTGAAATTACAATCATCAACAGTGTTTTTTTCATGGTAAATGGTTTTTTTTCCGGATTTAATAATACGCTTAAAATTAGTGAATTTCAACCGGCCATGCACGAAATATTTGCTGCGATCTGGTAAATAATGTAAATTCACCTTACAAACCAATTCATAAATAACTATATCATGATAAACCGAAAACTCAGAATGGGCATGGTTGGCGGGGGCAGTGATGCCTTTATCGGAGCTATTCACCGGTTGGCAGCCAATATGGATGGCCAAATTGAACTGGTATGCGGATGTTTTAGCGGAAACCCTGAAATTTCAATTTCATCGGGAAAATCGTATTATTTACCGGACGACCGTGTTTACCGGAATTTTGAGGAGATGTTTCAAAAGGAAGCCATGCTCCCGGCAGAAAGACGTATGGATTTTGTGACTATCGTAACACCCAACTATTTGCATTTCAAACCTGCGCTGTTGGCACTTGAGAATAAGTTTCATGTAGTGGTCGACAAGCCAATAACTTTTACTCTGGATGAAGCTAAAAAGCTAAAGGAAAAGGTAAAAGAATCCGGTCTGGTACTTGCGCTCACACATACCTATTCAGGGTATCCCGCGGTAAAGGAAGCACGTGAACTGGTAAAGAAAGGCGTGTTGGGCAATATACGCAGGATTTATGTTGAATATCCGCAGGGCTGGCTTGCCGACAAACAGGAAGAAAAAGGCAATGTTCAGGCCGAATGGCGCACCGATCCAAAACGATCAGGGATAGCAGGATGCATGGGGGACATCGGAACGCATGCTTTCCACCTGGCCGAATATGTTACGGGCCTGCAAGCCACTCATTTGTGTGCCGAACTGAATGTTTTCGTTCCCGGACGGCTGCTCGACGACGATGGGGCTGCCCTGATCCGTTTTAATAATGGCGCAAAGGGAGTATTGATGGCTTCTCAAATTGCTATTGGAGAGGAGAATGACATAAAGATAAGGGTATATGGAGATAAGGCAGGATTGGAATGGACCCAGGCTGATCCTAATTCATTAAGGCTTAAATGGCCCGGTAAACCGGCTGAACTGCTTCGCACAGGACAAGGTTATTTAGGCAGCACAGCAAAACATAATTCACGCACACCCCCGGGTCATCCCGAAGGCTATCTGGAGGCTTTTGCCAACATCTACCGAAATTTTTCGCTCACAGTAAGAGCCAGGCTCGAAGGCAAAGAACCCAAACCTGAATGGCTCGATTTTCCGGGCATAGATGATGGCGTGAGGGGAATGCAATTCATAGAGACGGTGGTAAAAGCCGGATACTCTGATGAGATGAAGTGGGTTGAGTTTAAATTATGAATTATGAATTATGAATGAAGAGTTTGCTATAAAAACCACAATCCATACCCGCCTTCACACTCACACGGCTAATAACCTAAAAACCTTAACACCTAAACATCTAAAATTATGCGCTCTGTAACTCTATTCACCGGCCAGTGGGCTGACCTCGATCTTGAAGTGGTTTGTCAGAAAGCCAAAACTTTTGGTTATGACGGACTGGAATTGGCCTGCTGGGGAAACCATATGGAAATAAATAAGGCCGACGACGCTTATTGCGCCGGGCGCAAGGAACTTCTCAAAAAATACGGCATGCAATTGTTCTCAATATCCACACATTTGGTGGGGCAGGCTGTATGTGATCAGATCGACGAACGTCATAAAAGCATTCTGCCCGATTATATCTGGGGTGACGGTGATCCTGAAGGAGTCAGGCAGCGTGCTGCCAGGGAGATCATCGAAACGGGACACGCTGCAAAAAGGTTGGGACTGAAAGTTGTTAACGGATTCACGGGCAGCTCAATCTGGCCCTATTTGTATTCGTTCCCGCCCGTTCCAAATGCCATGATCGACAAAGGTTATGAAGACTTTGCAGCCAGATGGAAACCCATTCTGGATGAATACCAGAAAATCGGGGTAAAATATGCTCTAGAGGTGCATCCTACCGAAATCGCATTCGATATCGCATCTGCTGAAAGAGCTCTGAAAGCAGTGAACAATCATCCTGCATTCGGATTCAATTACGATCCCAGTCACTTTGGTTACCAGGGAGTCGACTATGTTGAGTTTATTTATCGTTTCAGCGACCGGATATTCCACGTTCACATGAAAGATGTTTACTGGAAGGATCAGCCGGGAACCGTGGGAGTGTTTGGGGGGCACGTGAACTTCGGCGATCCGGCGAGATTCTGGAATTTCCGCAGTCTGGGGAGAGGACGTATCAAATTTGAAGAGATCATCCGGGCACTGAATCATATCAATTATCAGGGTCCTCTTTCAGTAGAATGGGAGGACAGTGCCATGGACCGGGAAGCCGGTGCCGAAGAAGCGTGCTGCTTTGTCAGGGATATCGACTTCAAAAGCTCAGGTATGGCCTTTGATGCTGCGTTTGAGAAGAAGTAGAGCGGAGCGAATTGACATTGCTCCTCCGTCATCCTTCGACTCCGCTCAGGATGACGGGCTCAGGATAACGGGCTCAGGATGACGTAAAAATCAGGACGACATGCAAAAAGCCCGGCGTGTTTGCCGGGCTGTTAAACAGTCGCATACAATAATGCGCTGTACGGGCCTTTTGGCCAAAAACTCTTAACAAACCATAAAGAGGTTTGTCGATTTGTAATATTAAATCTATATGAAAGGTACTAAACAGAACCTTTTTTTGCAACAGATTTTTGACAAAAAACATAAAAAAAAACACGAATTGTAATTTTCTGAATACCTCCTTGTTGCTGGATTCCACGATTCTTTTGCAGCCTGAACGACCACTTAATATTTTTGTCGTAAATTAGCCCTTATGAACGAACTTCTTCCCATACTGCAAAGCTTCGTACCTCATACGGAGGTTAGTGAAATCCTGCCATTAGGTTCAGGACATATACACAGCACTTATCTGGCCAAGACAAATGTTAAACCCGATATCGTGTTGCAGCAAATAAATACCAGGGTGTTCAGGGATCCTGCTGCTGTTACCAATAATATTAGTATCGTGACTCGTCATATTCGGGAAAAACTAAACGCTCAGGGAATAAAAGATACCTTGAATCTGGTACTTACACCCCTGCAGCAAACCGATGGAAGTTTTATGTATACTGATTCTGGCAAAAAAGTTTGGCGGTGCTTCTATTTCATTGCCGGACGCACTTATGATCAGGCAATTAGTGAAAGCCAGGTATTTGAAGGCGGAAAGGCATATGGTAAATTTCTCAACATGCTTTCCGATTTATCACCTGAACCAATTAAGGAAACAATAAAAGGATTTCACAATATGGCCCTCCGTATACGGCAGTTTGACGATGCAAGGAAGAACGGAATGGCCGAAAGGATCAGCGAATCTTCCACGGAAATCGAAATATTGAATTCACGCAGGGATGAAATGATGGTGATCCAGAATCTTGGAAAGGAATGTCATATTCCTGTCCGGATCGTTCATCATGATACGAAAATTAACAATGTTCTTTTTGATGAAAAGGGGAAAGGGCTCTGCGTAATTGACCTTGATACCGTTATGCCCGGGTATGTACATGACGATTTCGGCGATTCGATAAGAACATTTACCAATACCGGAGAGGAAGATGATACCGACCTCACCAAAGTTTCAATCAATATGGATTACTTTAAGGCCTACTCCGAAGGATATTTAGAAGAAACACGGTTGATTTTAAATCCTGTTGAGAAGGAATATCTGGCACTGTCCGCAAGAGCAATGACCTATATGCAATGCCTCCGGTTTCTTACTGATCACCTGAACGGTGATATCTATTATCATATCAGTCACGAAGGACACAACCTCCAGCGCACAAAGGCGCAGATCAGGCTGCTGTTAAGTATGGAAGAGAATTCGCAAAAGATGAA
>DATAEX010000214.1:0-3361 GCA_036257765.1 Bacteroidales bacterium | reverse complement strand
TTCATGAAGGAACTTGGGATCAAGTTCGGAGAAGTTACTCCCGACGGTCAGGTAGGATTGTTCGAGACTTCCTGTATCGGCATGAATGACCAGGAGCCTGCAGCAATAATCAACAACCAGATATTTACAAGGCTCACTCCATTCAGGGCAAAAGAAATTGTCCGCGATATTCGTGAAGGAAAGAGTGTTAACGACATGTTTGTCCAGGATTACGGAGATGGTGAAAACCGGTCCGACCTTATTAAATCTGTTGTTTCAAACAATATCCGCAAAATCGGACCTGTACTTGAAAGAACCTTCAAAGCCGGACAGGCTATAGAAAAGCTTATCAAAATGAGGCCGGAACAGGTCATTGATGAGGTGAAAAAGTCAAACATGAGGGGGCGTGGCGGTGCAGGATTCCCGACAGGGTTAAAATGGGAATTTTGCAGGAATGCCGCAGGCGAAAAGAAGTATATATTCTGCAATGCAGACGAAGGTGAGCCCGGAACTTTCAAGGATCGCGTGATCTTAACTGAAAGACCACGTCTGCTGTTCGAAGGAATGGTAATAGCCGGCTATGCTGTCGGTGCTTTAGAAGGTATCCTATATATAAGGCATGAATATAAGTACCTGCAGGCCCATCTCGAATCAATCCTCCAGCAGGCCCGGGATGCCAATTACCTGGGGAAAAACATACTCGGTAAGAAAGGCTTTAATTTTGATATCCGCATACAGTTCGGTGCTGGCGCTTATGTCTGCGGTGAGGAATCTGCTCTTATTGAATCAGCAGAAGGAAAACGCGGAGAGCCGCGCGACAGGCCCCCGTTCCCCGTTGAGAAAGGCTATCTCGATATGCCCACTGTAGTGAACAACGTTGAGACCTTATGCGCAGTAGTAAAAGTTGTGCTCAACGGAGGAGACTGGTATAAATCGTTTGGAACAACCGAATCCACCGGAACCAAGCTTCTGAGTATCTCAGGAGATTGCAAATTCCCCGGCGTATATGAAGTGGTATGGGGCTTCTCTGTGGATGATATACTTGATATGGTAGGCGCACAGAAAGACGATGTTCAGGCAGTTCAGGTAGGAGGTCCCTCGGGAGCAATTATAGGACCTAATGAATTTAACCGGATCCTGGGGTATGAAGATCTGGCGACCGGAGGATCATTGATCATTATTGGCAAACACAGGGATATCCTTTCTGATATCGTACTTAATTTCATGGATTTCTTTATAGACGAATCCTGCGGCAGCTGCTCAACATGCCGTATTTTGCCCACCCTCTTAAGAAATAAGCTGGTTAAAATCCTGAATGCAAGAGGCGTAAAACAGGATATTGATGATATACTCGACTGGGGAAAGATACTGAAGGCAAGCCGTTGCGGACTCGGCCAGACAGCTGCTAACCCAATGTTGTCGAGCCTTAAAAACTTCAGACATCTTTATGAAGAGAAGATCCAGAAGAATAAAGAATTCGACAGCGGATTCGATCTGAGCATGTCAGTTAAAGAATCATGTAAAGCAACCGGAAGAGTACCAAATATTTAAAATATTTCATCATGAGTAGTCAATTTGTCAGATTCACCATAGACGGAACCGAATGCATGGCGGCCCGGGGTCAGTATCTCGTTGATGCTGCGAGGGAAAATGGCGTATTTATCCCTACGCTTTGTAATTATCCGGGAGTTAAGCCAAAAGGAAGCTGCCGTATCTGTACGGTCAAGGTCAATGGAAAGCTTATGACTGCCTGCACAACCCCGGTTGCTGAAGGCATGAATATCGAAAATGAATCAAACGATATAAACGAGCTTAGAAAATCGATTATCGAACTATTATTTATCGAAGGGAATCATTTCTGCCCTGCTTGTGAAAAAAGTGGTAATTGTGAACTTCAGGCTCTGGCCTATCGGTTCAGAATGCTCATCCCCCGCTTTCCATACCAATTTCCAAACCGTGTTGTAGATGCCACGCATCCGAGAATCCTTAAGGATCATAACCGTTGCATTCTTTGCAAACGTTGTATTAGGGTTATAACCGATGAAACAGGAAGAAGCATCTTTGCATACCGCAAACGGAGCAGCAGTGTAGAAGTTGTGGTTGACCCTAAACTCGGAAAACAGCTTACTGAAGAACTTGCGCAGAAAGCAATGGATGTATGCCCTGTAGGCTCGATCCTTGTAAAGGAAAAGGGCTTTAATATACCAATCGGTGAACGAAAATATGATAAAACACCTATTGGAAGTGATATTGAGAATATGCAAATTACGAAAATCTAAATCTCTTATTCCATGAGTAAAGCTGTAATAGCCACAACATCGCTGGCAGGTTGCTTCGGATGCCACATGTCAGTGCTCGATATAGACGAAAGGATCCTTGAGCTGATCGAACTGGTTGAGTTCAACAAGTCACCTATCGATGACATCAAAAAATTTACAAAAAAATGTGATATAGGCCTCATTGAAGGAGGTTGCTGCAATAGTGAAAATATACATGTTCTCAAGGATTTCCGGGAACATTGCAAGATTCTTGTTGCGGTTGGTGAATGTGCTATAATGGGAGGCCTGCCTGCAATGAGAAATGGGATTCCAATCAGTGAGTGTTTGCAAGAAGCCTATATAAATGGCCCCACTGTGGTAGGCAATGAAAAAGGGATTATTCCCAACGATCCTGAATTGCCTATGTTACTCGACAGGGTTTATCCGTGCCATGAGATAGTGAAAATTGATTATTTTCTCCCCGGCTGTCCGCCGCGTGCCGATCTGATCTGGGAAGCGCTGGTAGCGTTAGTAACCGGTGATGCAATGAAACTGCCCTATGAAGTCGTAAAATTTGATTAATAAGATAATAATTATGGGACAAAAGATAACCATTGAACCGGTAACACGTGTTGAAGGACATGGCAAGGTTACAATTCACCTGGACAATGAGGGTAAAATTGAACAAACACGTCTTCATATAGTAGAATTCCGTGGTTTTGAGAGGTTCGTGCAGGGAAGGCCCTACTGGGAAATGCCTGTTCTTGTGCAACGCCTTTGCGGAATATGCCCTGTTAGTCATCATCTGGCTGCAGCAAAAGCACTCGATGTGATAGTGGGTGCCGGAACCGGTGAGGGCCTTACTCCGACCGGTGAAAAAATGCGCCGGCTCATGCATTATGGACAGATGTTTCAATCACATTCCCTCCATTTCTTCCACCTGGCATCGCCTGATCTTCTTTTCGGTGTTGATTCCGACCCGGTTAAACGGAATGTCATTGGTGTAGCTCTTCAGCATAAGGACCTGGCAGTGCAGGGTGTAATGATGCGCAAGTATGGTCAGGAAATTATTAAAGCTACGGCAGGAAAGAAAATTCACGGTACAGGAGCAATTCCGGGAGGGA
>DATAEX010000200.1:0-2913 GCA_036257765.1 Bacteroidales bacterium | reverse complement strand
AAACCATAAAATGAATAATACGCGACATCTCCGTTTGCTGGCACGGGAAATGCAGGGTGATCTTTTTACAGACGAACCTTACAGACTGCTTTATGCTACGGATGCATCGGCCTATCGTGAAATTCCCATAGCCGTTGCACGTCCCGCGGACGAAAGCGATATTCAAAAACTCATTCAATTCGCGTCAGCCAACAGAATAACTCTCATACCGCGTACTGCGGGCACTTCGCTGGCCGGGCAGGTTGTGGGCAGCGGTATTGTTGTCGATCTGTCCAAATATTTTACCCGGATAATAGAAGTTAATACAAAGGACTCATGGGTTCGGGTACAACCAGGAGTTGTTCTTGATGAGCTCAATTTGAATCTGGCTCCGAAAGGACTGTTTTTCGGCCCTGAAACTTCCACATCAAACCGTTGCATGATGGGCGGTATGGTTGGTAATAACGCATGCGGAGCTCATTCTTTAATCTATGGAAGTACTCGTGATCATTTGCTCGGAGTTACGGGAATGTTAAGTAATGGAGATAGCGTGGCATTCCATCCTCTTGACGATAAAACATTCCGGGCAAAACTTGACGGAAATAATTTCGAAAGTAAAATTTACCGGAATATTCACGAGATTCTGACTAATGAAAGAAACAGAGAAGAGATCATAAACGGTTATCCTGATCCATTTGTAAAGCGCAGGAATACCGGGTATGCGCTGGATATGCTTCTCGCGATGAGCCCGTTCACCCAATCAGGTAATCCTTTTAATTTTTCAAAATTAATAGCCGGTTCAGAAGGCACACTTTTGTTCGTCACCGAAATAAAACTCAATCTGGTTCCGGTACCACCAAAAGTTAAGGGCCTTCTCTGCGTTCATTTTAATACGCTTGAAGAATCATTACAGGCAAATCTGATCTGTTTAAAGCACAATCCGGGTGCAATTGAATTAATGGACAGCACTATCCTGGAATGCACAAAAGCTAATATAACCCAACGAAAAAACAGATTCTTTGTTCAGGGCGATCCGGGTGCTATACTTATAGTGGAATTTGCCCGTACTTCTATTGATGAGATAAAACAAATTACTGATGATCTGATCAAAGATTTGAAGCAGGCCGGGTTCGGTTATCATTTTCCTCTCATTACCGGCGACGATATCAACAAGGTTTGGGCATTACGTAAATCGGGACTCGGTGTGCTTTCAAATATACCCGGCGATGCTAAGCCGGTTTCACTTATAGAAGATACAGCAGTAAGACCGGACCTGCTTCCCGGCTATGTTTCAGATATAAAGCTTCTGCTGTCACAGCACGGTTTAAGCTGTGTATTCCATGCACATATAGCCACCGGTGAATTACATATGCGTCCGGTAATCGACCTGAAGGATCCGGAAGGAGTTAAGTTGTTCAGGATTGTTGCAACTGAGGTGGCTCATCTTGTCAGAAAATATCGCGGATCACTCAGCGGTGAGCATGGTGATGGCAGACTCAGGGGTGAATTTATACCTGTAATAGTCGGCGAACATAATTATCAGCTCATGAGGCAGGTTAAACAAACCTGGGACCCGTACGGAATCTTTAACAAAGGCAAGATTACCGATACACCGAAAATGGATACATCTTTGCGAACTCACAGGCTGGTAAAAAATACTGTAAATATTAAACCAGTCTTCGATCATTCGTCCACTCTTGGATTTATAAGGCACGTTGAACAATGCAACGGTTCCGGCGATTGCCGTAAGTCAGCGCTTATGGGAGGGACAATGTGCCCCAGTTTTATGGCTACCAAAGATGAAGATACCACCACGAGGGCACGAGCAAATGCTCTGCGCGAATACCTGGTTAATCCGCTCCATGAAAACCGGATGTCTTTGGAGTCGGTTTATGATATTCTTGACCTTTGCCTTTCATGTAAAGGCTGTAAATCTGAATGCCCTTCGAACGTTGATATGGCCAAGCTGAAAGCCGAGTTTCTTCAGCATTACCATGATAAGAAAGGTGTTTCTTTAACAACCTGGCTTGTTGCCAATATTGCCAGGATACACCGGATCAATTCGCACTTTCCGTGGCTTTATAACAGTCTGATGAAAAGCCGCCTGATTGAAGGCATGGTTAAAGGAATGCTGGGATTTGCAAGGGAAAGAACTTTACCATTGTTGTCAGGAGTAAGCTTCGAAAAATGGTTGCATAAGAACAACTACCTGAAAAACGGACTTGAAACTACTGGTCCCGATAAACCGGAGGTTTATTTTTTTCTCGACGAATTCACCAATTACCTGGATGCCGAAATCGGAATGGCTGCTATTAGACTCCTAAAGGCATTTAATTATAATATTCATATACTTCGTTCAAAAGAAAGCGGAAGAACATTTATTTCCAAGGGTCTTTTAAGAAAAGCAAAAAAGATCGCTGATTATAATATCAAAGTTTACCGTAACGTGATTGATGACAATCATGTTCTCGTAGGAATCGAGCCTTCGGCAATTCTGGCATTCAGGGATGAATATCCTGAGCTGGTGAGCAAATCTTTACAGGAAAATGCGAATAAATTAGCATTTAATTGCCTGACTTTCGACGAATTCATTGCAAGGGAATTCCAGGCAGGAAGAATTGACCGGAACAGATTTACTGATGAAAAACAAACAGTCAAACTGCATGGACATTGTCAGCAAAAAGCAATTTCTTCTACTGCAGCCTCAAAAATAATGCTCTCTATTCCCGTGAATTATTCGGTTGAAGAAATCCGGTCGGGTTGCTGTGGTATGGCAGGAGCTTTCGGTTTCGAGAAAAATCACTATGAGCTTTCAATGAAAATAGGAGAGCTTGTGCTGTTTCCCTCAGTCAGAAATTCACAACCGGGAACAATAATTTGTGCCACCGGTAACAGTTGCCGGCAGCAGATCCTGGATGGCACCGGGGTTATAGC
>DATAEX010000165.1:0-4872 GCA_036257765.1 Bacteroidales bacterium | reverse complement strand
TTCATTCCGGTTAAATTTGTTCTTTCCCGGATTATACCGGCACCATCATTTTTTTGTTATTACCGGTTTTCAAAAGCAAATAAAAGGAAGGTACTACCTTCCATATATAAGAATAAATTTTCCGAGAGGATATACTGAAAGAATTTCCGATACTTTTTCCAGCATGTCATTGAATTACTCGTTTCCCTTTTCGTATCCGGATCTAACCCTTGGCCCCATTTTATACATAAAGCGACTTAGGGCTAATATGTTTTATGATTTGGGTTATGGTAAAAATATGCGGCTATTTGATCCGGAACCTACTGTGATGTCGGGTTATCTTGGATCGTTTGGCACGGAAGTTTCAGCTGATTTTCATACACTAAGAATCATCTTTCCGTTAAGCGCTGGAATAAGGGTAGGATACATGACATCCGATCAAAAGGTTTATGCTGAATTTATGATGCAACTGAATACTAATCTGTAACTTTCACCGCAGAGATTTCTCCAGCAAGATGCTTTAGCGCAGCGGTAACCCACTTCTCCATATCATTAAACGGGACATCGTGTCTTTCACCCGTATAAATCAGCCCTGCCCTGATATTAAGCGATAAAATCCGTGTCTCGGGAATTATGTTTCTGTGGTTTAACCTGTATGCTTCGCGCATCAATCTTTTAAGCCTGTTACGGTGGGTAGCATTTCTGAATTTCTTTCTTGGTACTGTAATCAGAATTTTAATTCCTGGAACTCCTTCTTTCCCGATCCGGTAAACAAGCCTTAAAGGTCCTGAGTAAAAAACCTTACCATACCTGAATAACGTATCGATCTCATTCCGGAGAGTGATCCTGTTTTCTTTCTTAAATGAAAATATGTTCATTGCTTTTTCAAAAGGATCCTGAAAACCGTTCCTTTATTGAGTTCTGATTGTTGAACGAATATTCTTCCTTCGTGATACTGTTCTACTATCCTTTTAACCAGCGATAGACCAAGACCCCAGCCCTTTTTCTTTGTAGTAAATCCCGGCTTAAATATGGTGTCGAACATGGATTTGGGAATACCTTTGCCAGTATCACTGATATCTATTTGCACTGTCTGAGGAAGTGATGAAACCGTAACTTCAATATTTCCTTCGCCCTGTAACGCATCAATGGCATTTTTGCAAAGGTTTTCAATAACCCATTCAAACAATGCGGCATTCAGAGGTACAATCACAGGTTCAGCGGGAATGATTAACCTGAATTTTACTTTGTCGGATGAACGTGACCGAATGTAGTTTACTGCGATCCTGATTACAGCGCCCACGTCCTGACGAGTCATAACAGGATTGGAACCGATTTTGGAAAATCTTTCAGTGATTTTTTCGAGCCTCGTAACATCCTTTTCAAGTTCAACAAGCATTTCGCGGTCGCTGTTTTTAATTTTCATCATTTCAACCCATGCCATTAATGAAGAGATAGGAGTTCCCAGCTGATGTGCGGTTTCCCTTGTTAATCCGACCCAAACCTGGTTTTCTTCGAATTTTCTTGAAACCCTGAATGCAAGATATGCGACCATAATAAACAGAAGCACAACGCCTAGCTGTATATATGGATAGTATTGCAGGCGGGTCAGTAACGTGGACTGATTATAATATAAATACTGTTTTTCGGAAGGCGGGAGAGGAACAACAATCGGAGAGGCATGATTTCTCATTTTTTCCAATTGCCTTATCATGTAATGCCTGTTAGATAACCTTGCGGTATCCAGATTACGCGTTAAAATGATATTGTCCAGGGAATCAGTAACAATAACAGGTATGGTTTCATTATCCTCTATGACTCCGGCATAAAAGTCGAGATTGACATCTTCGGGACCTGCGTTGACTATCTGAGTCCATGCATCTGCCAGCATACCAGCCTTCAGCTGCTCCTGCCTTGCCATCTTTTTAACGATCTTGTTTGTATAAATCAATGACGCCATTCCAATAATAACGGCAGCAATAAAAAGTATCTGCTGCCAGCGTCTTTTGTTCTTATATACGTTCAATTGACCGGAATTTATATGGCTAATTTATGACAATAATTATTCTTCCCATTCAATAACAACGCCAGATGGATCGTCTGTCCGGTCAGGTCTTTCAACTGGCACATCCTTTGGTTCTTCCCATTCTACCTTAAAATTAGCTCCGTTTGGTTTAGGCTGATTGATGTTATTCCGGTGGCGTGAAAGGCTGAATGCTTTTTTCCGGTCAAATTTTACATCAAAATCCTGCGGCGTGCCGGCGATTATCAGGGGAATTGTGGTCTGGTCAGCGGAAGTTTCTGCAACATAAAACTCATTCAGTTCCTGTTTCTTTTTCCGTGCTTTATTAAACAAAACTTCAGATAAAAGGACACGCATTCTGTAATCGAATATGTTATCGAAAGAATGTTGACCAGAAACACTGATATTAAATGCAGATGAATTAATATTCATTTCAGGTATGCTTACAAGCCGGTCACTTATAAAGATTGAATTCTTTAGTGTTTTAAAGCGGATGTGTTTGAGCTCATCCACATCGATATATTTGGATAGCTTTAACATAGGTTCGAACTGAACCAGTTCGCCATTAGTTATCTGGATGTCTCCTTTAGCCTTTACGGTAGCTGGTATAATTTTAAAGGATGAATCCCAGCGGGCATAAAAATTAATCACACCACCTAATTCGCCCTTAAGATTTTTATCCTGAATGAAGCTCTGGGTAAAATTGTTAAAAACATAAAAAAGCTGACGGATATTTATCCGGTCAGGTTCTGCCCTGCAGGTAACAGAATATTCCCTGCCAGGCTCCATTTTGAGCAGTGCTATTCCGGTTATTGAACCATCCGGGAAGCCCAATTTCAGTTGATCCAGAAACACCGAATCTTCAATAGCCGAAAGATTGGCTGAAACATCGGTTGCTTCGAATTTGCCCGCTGTAAATCTTTTAATATGCAGACGCGCCTTGAGATAAATGTCCTCAGGAAAACCGGTGATGGCTTGGCCGGTAGTATTTCCTGAGTTATTTTGCCGGTTATTTAAATATTTGGTAATATCCCACTTGTCGGAAGTTATAAAAAGATCAGGTTTAAGTAATCCATTCCCTGTAAGATAAGATTGGAGGTTTTTAACTTCCCCATTGACTAATAATTCAGTTTCATTTAACTTAAGTGAAATGCTGTCAATTGTTATGAATTCATTCCATGTTGCTCTTCCTGTAATTTTCTCAGCCGCAAACGGAAGATTTGCAGATTTAAATGTTACGTTGTTAAAATCAAACCTGCCATTTTTTAGAGTTTGCAGTAAATCTTTAAGAGAATTGTCGGATATTCCTTTCAAACTGCCTGATGCGTAAAAATTGCAATTTACATTTCCTGCTAATTCAATAGAATCCAATCCGGTAAAATTTGAAAGTTCTCTCAAATCGGTATACGCCTTTATATCAGCCTTAAACAATAAACTATTTAAGTTATTAATTGATATCCTTCCGTCAAAATTACCTTTTCCGAGTCTTGCATGAAACGTATCGACATTCAGATGAAAATTTTTCGCATTAGTCCCCGAAATAATTCCTCTGATAGTAAGATCCGATAAAGTTGCACGGTTGGATTTATTTCGGGCATGACAGTCTCTGAGTACAAAAGATGAGGTGATAACGAGCCTGTCAGTATTAGCTAGTGGACCTTTTATCATCAGCTGAAGATTCCCGGTGCCATCAAATTCGTATTTGTCTGATTTAACTTTGATTGGGAGTACTGACATCAGTTCATTCAGGCCAAACTGAGTCATTATAAGTTTCAGATCGACTTCACTATTTTTTCCCGCGATATATTCGCCCGAAATGATGGCAGAGGCTTTATTAAGCTGTAACGTCCCCTTTGTAACGCGAAACCGGCTACCACCGTAAATCATATCAATTGCCAGTTGCAAATTCGAATTAAGTGCAAGATTTTTCTCCTTATGTGTGAACCGTTTTATTCGGAAATGGCTTTTGGTCTCACCCGATAAAACACCGGAAGATAAGCTGCCCCGGAAAATTGTCCTGACAGATTGCCCTTCAAAATTGATCCTATTCTTTAAGGAATAAACGCGAACCCTTGAATCAGAAATAATTATATTTTTTAGATTTATTGAGTAACCTGCTGATCCTTTATTTTCGGATTTCCATATTTTAAGATTGTTATTGTTTTTGTTATCAAACAAAATATTGATCGTGCCGTGTGAAATTTCAATTTTCTTTAATTCATATTCCTTTCGAAGCATTTTAAACGGATTGAAGCGCAGGTAGGCACTTGGAGCAAACAAAAGTGTATCTGAATATGAAGCCTTGAAATCCTTTCGGGCAAAATCAGCGCCTGATAGGAGCAATACATTTTTTATTTCAACTGTGGTATTCGGGAATCCCCTGAGAAATCGGAAACGTATGTTTTCATCCATAGAGAGCCGGGTTGTCAGATGCTCTTCCAGGTAGCCCTTAAGATATCGTACAATCGTCTTTTCATACGACATGGAAATAAGCGCCGAACCTGTAAACGCAACCGCAGCAATAAGTAAAGCCAACGCAGCCACATATTTCACTGAGAAACGTGCAGGAATCCAACTATTCATAGGTCATTTTCGATTGGATAATCATAGTAAACTCAATGCCATGCATATTTATTACGCGGAACAGTAAATGTATAATGAAATATTTTAATTATTACCTGCGGTTGGTAATTATAGATGAGGGAAATATCTGCTTTTGCCGGGTATTTTCAATTGAAGTTGACAGGAAATGATTGATAACAGCCTGAAGATGGCGTGAATTCAATGGCTTGGATATATAATCATCGCAACCCGCCTGTTTCATTTTTTCTTTATCACCTGCCATAGCATAGGCAGTCTGGGCAATCACC
>DATAEX010000156.1:0-5692 GCA_036257765.1 Bacteroidales bacterium | reverse complement strand
ACCCTGATATTTCAGACAAGATGATTTTAATAGAATTGTTCAGTTCATCCATAGCCAGCTTATGCGGATATTGCAATAGTGGCTCTGCCAGATATTTAATTAATGATAATACAATAACTTTTATAAATGTTACTCTCACTGAAAGAGGTTGTCCTTATGCGGAAGAAATTTGGGAATCGTATTTATACGAACTCGTAAATGTGACGTCATACAAGATAGAAGGACCTAAACTTAGTTTTTTCACAAATTCCACTATTGATTTATACTTCTCAGAATTTGACAGCTTATCATATAGCCATGATTGCATAGGAACCTGACCGGGCGTTAAGAAAGGCTCCGGTGGTGCTTTTTATCGAAGGGGCCAGGCTGGGCTATGACTGAGGGCACATTCTGGCGGTTATTTCTTCACAATTTTTGCAATTTGAGATTTGTTGCTGTTATTAATTCTAAGAATGTAGATTCCGGAATTCAGATTATTCAGTTTTAATATTATCGGGTCAGAATACTCTAAATGAAAGCGACTTACTGAACAGACAATTTTGCCGTAGATATCCAATAAACTTATATTCAATTCAGTATCCAAAGGTGTGTCAGATCTTATATAGAGTTCGTCTGAGACTGGATTGGGATATATTTCCAGATTTAAATTGTTGTGAACTTTTAATGACTGATTCTGAGTTGAGAGTATAACGCCCACAATTATTGTATCCGTATTGGAGCAGGTCTTTGAATCAGTTACTTTCACTGAATATATATGATCTCCGACAGGTAAATTTTGCAGAAAGAGTGTTCGTGTCGTTGAGCCATTATTCCAGGCATAACTTTTAAAACCTGATCCCGCATCCAAAGTTAAGTTAGCCACAGAAGTTATTGTTGTATCATTTCCCAGTTCAACAATGGGAATTGCAGATATTGATAGTGAAAGGTGAACTATTGAATCACACCCCTGAATGTTAGTAAATGGTATGATATAACTGCCAGCTTTGGTGAACACGGAATCACCGACTGCAAAAACACTTCCGGAACAAATGCTTCTCGCTAAATATTTATTATTCTTTTCGTTTACCACCAAAGTCAGATGCATTACCGAGTCAAATTCGGGATGGTTGCTGTAATGAACCAAATACTCACCTGCATCAGTGAAAACAGAGTCACCAATAGAGAAGAATTCACCTTCACAAATAGTCGCTGAAATTTCTTCAGTTTTTCCATAAACAGTTACGGCTACCGAGTCTTTTGAACTTTTCCTGGTGTCGTTAGCTGAAAGCTGAAACCAATATTTTCCCGGAGAAGTAAATGTTACCCTGGTGGTATCATTATCCGGATTCTGGATAATTACCTTATCGAAATTGCTTACAGCATTCCACGAAATTGTAAGTGGTTTCGCGTAGGGTAAACCATCATCGCTAACTAATCCTTTCAGGGTAGCGGTATCCTGCAAAAATATGATCCGATCATCACCGGCAAATACTATAGGTTCAGAATTAAAAGGAGAACCCGTGTAAAGCGGATCACAAAGAAACATTGGGCATTGTCCGTCTGCATCGGAAACAGGGGCTTGAAGATCCCAAACATATACAGTTGCATCCATTGTAGACGCTATGATTTCAACAAGATTGTCACCATCAATATCACCAACTGCGACTCCGGAGTTAGATGCTTTTATTTCGTTCGGTCCACCAGTTAATATAGGAAAACCGTTCACCATGCTACCATCGTTATTCCAGGCATAAATATATCCTTTATCCGTTATTACCAAAATATCAGCAAAATTATCACCGTTTACATCGGCAAGGGCAGGCACTGACCAAACAGACCCAAAGACTTTTTGCGGCCAACCCGGCAAAACTGTCCCATTATTTCGAAATCCATGTACTTCACTTGATACAGAGCATGAACTGAGGGTACCAAAAAATGTTTCAAGGCTAGCATTATTATCCACATCACCGGTGACAAATGTCGGAGATATCATCTGATTAGAGAATTGGGCAGGCCATCCGGTAACAACGCTGCCGTCAAGATTAAAATAGATTATCTTCCCATAATTTGTATAGCATGTGCCATATTCCGCAACGACCCCTATTTCGTATTCACTATCGTTGTCAATATCAACAACTGTCAATCCAGGGCCATAAAAGAATCTATTCAGGGTAAGAAGTATAGGATATCCTTCTTTCAGTGACCCGTCGAAATTCCATATATACAATGAAGATCTTGAAGTATTTTTATTTCTGGCTATCCCAATAATTTCTTTGTAGCCATCCCTGTTAAGATCTCTTACTGATACATAACAATTACCATATGTATTAAAGTCTGCCGGTAATTTGTAAGGCCAATTCATGAAATCTCCGCCATCTGCTTTTAAAACATGAAACATTTGGGATTCATCCAGATTTCCTGACGATCTGCCTATTATTTCTAATGTGCCGTTATTGTCCAGATCGGCCAATGTGGCCGGCATGTCAAAAGCATTTCGCAAACCATATTTTTCAGATTCCATTGGCCATCCATTTTCGAACTCAGCCTGATCATTAAAAACATTAAAAGGATAAACCGTATTTTCAGGAGAATGGATGATCCAATGATCTCTGTTCACTGTTACAACCTCCATTGCACCATCATTATCAATATCAGCGACATTTGAACCTGGAACTTGCGCCGTTGTACCATAAGAAGCGTAATTTACATAGGTAGGCCACCCGGTAAGAGAGGTTCCGTCACCGTGAAAAGCATAGTCAGCCGCGTTTGAATGAATAAGAACATCCTTAATCCCGTCACCATCAATATCCGCTAAAGTGGGTGTATAAGAGTGTCCGATTGCCGGAACATCCAGTTGCTTTGGCCACCCGGGATGAAGCTTTCGTGAGATGTAAACACTTACAGATTGATCAGTAAGATAACCGGATTTCTTAGTTCGTAAGAGAATTGAATAAATTCCTGATTCAAAGTCATGGTTATCCCATTCGGCCAAAGTCCCGGAAGTAGAAATACCTGAGTCAAGAATATGCCATTCATCCGGATAAATCCCATGACCATAATATATCCAAAATGAATCACATTCCACCGTACCTGTTATTATCTGATATTCATCAATTAATTGCCCATTGAGAGGAGATGTTATTTCTGCAACTGCCTGTGATAAATTGTTAGTGGTCAGTATTTTAAGTGCATTGACCCTGCCTGTTCCTATATACACTTCTGAAACTGGTTGATCAACACCTTGTGTAATTATAGTTCTTATTTCCTGAGGTGTCCAGGTCGAATCCCCGGATAAAACAAGAGCGGCTAATCCCGCAACATAGGGACTCGCCATGGAAGTACCAGATGCAGAATTATAGCCACTTTCATTAGCCATTGCTCCGCCTGTTTTTGGCACAGTGCTGATAATATTATCCGTAATCATTGCATCCCCACCTGGAGCCGCTACATCTACCCAAAAACCATAATTTGAAAACGTGGATTTAATATCATACATGTTTGTGGAAGCAACTGCAATGACTTCTTCAAAAGCGGCAGGATACATCTTAATGGAATTATTGTTATTACCTGCACCTGCAACCAGGACAACATGGTGAGAATATGCATATTGAATAGCTTCATGTAATAATTGAAGTGAATCATATATTCCGAAACTCATACTAATAATATCCACCCCGTTATTCACTGCATAATAAATACAATTGACCACATCATCTGATTCAAATAAAGCGTATTCCAAACCAAAGTAGTTCACTGCAAACCCGGCCCGAAGCGGCATTATCTTTGAATGGAAGGCAACACCGCACACACCGTTACCATTTTCACCGACAGCAGCAGCTATTCCTGCGCAAAGTGTGCCATGTCCGTAAAAATCAACAGGCACATTATCCGCTATCGTATAGTCCTCTCCTCCTTTCAGAACATATCCATTTTGTTTATAGGAATTAGTGTCAACGTCAACATAATCAAATCCGGGTTCGCCAGTGTTGCTATGCCAGATATTAACCGCGAGGTCCTCATGACCGAAATCTATACCGGTATCAATGATGCCAATAACAACATCAGAATTGCCCTGTTCTATTTCCCAGGCTTGCTCAATGCTGGTTAGCTTATGGGGCCACTGGGAGTTATACCATGGATCGGAGGGTTTCAGAAAAGCCGTAGCAATGGCATTTGGTTCGGCAAATTCAATCTCGGGATCTGCTGTAAGCTGTTTACAAATGTCTTCAATAGTATTTTTTGTCAGATCCAATCCCCTGAGTATTAAATATCGGGAGAGATTTACCGATTCAGCTTTTGTTTGATCAGCATACATTTCCGAAGTTAGGACGGATTCCTTAAGTTGCCTTACCTTCATTGTCCGATACAATTGTTTAAAAACTGGTTCTATAATTGTATTGTCTGTGAGGTAAGGAAGGATTGATTGTGGAAGTAAATTGTCTTCTTTTGAAGTTTGTCCGCTCACAGAGAAACTTTCCGTCTTTAACAATACGTCAGTAAAGCTGTTGTTAACCAGCTTAATAATAATTTCTGTCGGTTTGTGTTTGATTGAATCTTTCAAATCATGTTGTTGAAAACTGCACATAACAAACAAAGACTCTGATAAAGAGATGAAGGTGAGGAGGATTCTTTTAGATAGCATTAGGAATTCAGTTGTAAAGTTTAGAGATATGCCTGTTTGATCTTATAGATCATTCAACGGAAGTGCGAAAAAGAGAGGATTTTGCAAGACAACCTAATATGGATATAATTATTGGTAGCATAATCGAATAATTATTTAAATCTACTAATAATTTGGTATGTTCATCCTCCTGGCAGGGGAATTTTTGTTTAGAAGCGTTGGCCAGGGGTTCGTTTCCCCTGCGGACGAATATAAATACTAAAGCCCGCTTTCGCGGGCATTTGAATTTTTGTAGTCCGTAGGGGAATCGAACCCCTGTTACCAGGATGAAAACCTGACGTCCTAACCCCTAGACGAACGGACCATAAGGAATTGGGAATGCAAAAGTAAAATAAAATTTTAACCGGACAAAATTATTGAATAAAATTCTGGCAATCCCGGGCCAGGAGTCCTCATGCTTCGACTCCGCTCATGCTTCTACTCCGCTCAGCATGACAGATAGGAATGTTCTTCGACTTCGCTCATCCTTCGACTCCGCTCAGCAGGACGGGGAGGGGAAATGGTTAATAACTCTCACCTTAAAATCCGGATTACAAAACAAAACCGGTGTTACTTTGTAATTACCATAATAATTCTGCATGCGAATTCATTTTATAGCTATTGGCGGCGCTGCCATGCATAGCCTGGCTATCGCCCTGAAACAAAAAGGTCATATAGTCACTGGTTCCGATGATGAAATTTTCGATCCGGCTAAAACACAACTCTTAAACCATGGACTCCTGCCACCGCAATTCGGCTGGTTCCCCGACCGGATTACAAATCAAATCGATGCGGTGATTCTCGGTATGCATGCACTTGGCGATAATCCTGAATTACAAAAGGCACTTGAAATCCGGCTAAAAGTGTATTCATACCCTGAATTCCTGTACCTTGAAACTCAAAACAAGACCCGCGTTGTAATTGCGGGCAGTCACGGCAAAACTACCATAACTTCCATGATCATGCATGTTTTGAGGCATAACGGATACAGGTTCGATTATATGGTAGGTTCAAGGGTGGATGGATTCGACAACATGGTTAGTCTTTCACACG
>DATAEX010000154.1:0-2053 GCA_036257765.1 Bacteroidales bacterium | reverse complement strand
TAAGTTGATAACCAATTTATTGCGTGGGTATCAAAATTATTATCTTTGTTAAGTCTTTACAAGCAAAATGATAGACAAACTGAATGAAATATGCCAGGGAACTTTTATTAGTTTCCTTGGTATCGAATTTCTTGATTACGGAGAGAATTTCATCGAGGCCAGAATGCCAATAGACGATAAGTTACAGCCTATGGGACTACTTCATGGGGGTGCATCGCTGGCACTGGCGGAAACTATAGCCAGCGGAGGTTCATATCTTCTTATTGATCCTGAAAAATACGATGTTGTGGGTCTTCAGGTGTCCGGCAACCATCTTTCGCCTGTAAGTGAAGGAACTATATTCGCCCGTGCCGAAATCATCCATAAAGGCAAAAAGACACATATCTGGGATATCAAAATCACAAGTGATACCGGTAAACTAATTTCAGTAAGCAGGGTTACTATGATGGTCATAAAAAAGAAGTCTCCTGATGCAGGATTTGATAAAAAATAAGACCGGAATATCTGATGCTTTAAATATCTGCCTTCAACAGAAGGTCCATTTTGTAGCTTACAGGTTGCCCGGAGAATACCATGCTTCTCTCATTATTCAGAAAGAGCCTTCGGTGCGTGTAATCGGAAAACTGAATCAAAAATTACCGCAAAAGGGCTTTCTCATTGCACCTTTCTCCAGAGAAACCGAAGAAGCCTGGCTGGTCAAACCTGATATTTTACTGCGTGAACCTTTTGACGACGATCAACTGGAACGATTAGATTCAATCAGGGGAAATTCTTTGTCGCATTCGGAAAATTCTTATCCCCGGGAAACTGAAAAATCCGAATATATCCGTCTTATCCGGGATTCTGTAAATAAGATCAAATCCGGCGAATTTGATAAAGTCGTGCTCTCGCGGGTGAAATCTGTCAGCGGCAATTTCAGGAGCAGGCTTCCGCAACTGTTCATTGAATTGTGCAAAGCCTATCCCCACGCCTTTGTTTATCTTTTCAATATCAACGGTCAATGCTGGACGGGTGCAACACCTGAACCGTTTATTTGCTCAATCAAAGGTGAGATCCGGACCGTTTCCCTTGCCGGAACCCGGCCATATAATGAGGATGATCTGGATATTTCGCGTTGGAATAACAAAGAATTGCAGGAACAGGAATACGTTACCCTGCATATTGAAAAAATCTTAGACGGCTTTCATATCAATACATTTAGGAAAAATGGGCCTTATGTGACAAAGGCCGGAAATCTTCTTCATTTGCGGACTGATTTCACTTTTTCTGCTGACTCAGTCGGCAACAGACTTCCCGCGTTGATTGCGGCCCTGCATCCTACACCTGCCGTTTGCGGAATGTCAACAGGAGAAGCCATGGATTTTATAAGGAATTCCGAAAAGCACAGCCGGGGCTACTACGCAGGATTCCTTGGACCCGTGGGAATTTCGGAACATTTCTCCCTTTATGTGAACCTTCGCTGCATGCGAGTGTATGATGACAGGCTTATATTATATATAGGAGGAGGTATTACAATGGAATCCGTACCTGAAGATGAATGGGAAGAAACTGAAATCAAAGCTGATACGCTGCTTTCCGTCCTTAAACAGGTAAGGTAATGCCGCATCCCAAGCAACATATCACCGATCTGGCAGCAATTTGCAAAAAAAGAAACATAAAACATATAGTAATATCTCCCGGTTCGAGGAGCGCTCCACTGATCAAAGCATTTTATGATATATTCGGTGATAATTGTATCAGTATTGTAGATGAACGAAGTGCCGCTTATTTTGCCCTGGGTATTTCCATTCAGCAGCGCATACCTGCTATTCTTATAAGCACTTCGGGAACAGCAGTTTTAAATTACGCTCCTGCCCTGGCGGAAGCGTTTTATCAGCAGGTTCCCATAATTGCGGTGACTGCCGACAGGCCTCGAGAATGGATCGATCAGCAGGATAATCAGACCTTAAGGCAGAATAATATTTACCATAATTACATAAGGGCTTCATTTGAATTGCCTCAGTATATTGCCAGCGATGAAGATTTGTGGTTTGCTCACCGAATCGTAAATGAT
>DATAEX010000148.1:0-10470 GCA_036257765.1 Bacteroidales bacterium | reverse complement strand
GCAGGCGAACAGACCTGAAGATTACAGACATTATTACAGTCAGGTCGTCCGTTTTTGGGAAGATATGACCTACGATGCCGTAGACTATGAAGCTGCCATTTGTGATATATATCCCGATCACGGCGCAATAATGGGTGGCCGTCCCGGACCTGTGCAGACCAGGGATGATTTCAACAGATATCCCTTTGATGAAATACCCGGTATATTCTGGAAAACATATAAACCGCACCTGGATGCTTTGCGAGATGTAATGCCCGAAGGAATGAAAGCTTACGGAGGATGTGGTTATGGAATTTTTGAATCAGCTGAGGATCTGGTAGGATTTGAGCAGTTATGTGTAATGGAGTTCATGGATCCGGAACTATTCTCCGCTCTGTTCCGAAAAATCGGGGATCTTTATGTAAAACTGTGGACGGAGATGATACAGAATTACAGTGATTTATTTGTATTCTTCAGAATGGGTGATGATTTGGGGTATAAAACCTCTACCATGCTGGCGCCGGACACAATCAGGAAATTCATACTGCCCCAGTATAAAAGAATTATTGACCTGGTACATGCCTCAGACAAAAAGTTCCTGTTGCACAGCTGCGGCTGTATTTTTGATGTAATGGACGATATCATTGATCTCGGGATCGATGCAAAGCATTCCAATGAGGATCAGATTGCGCCTTTCGACAGGTGGATTGAACTTTACAACCGGAAGATAGGACTATTGGGTGGAATAGATATGAATATTCTCTGCCTTAATTCATATGATGATATTTTCATGGAAGTTGTTAAGAAAGGTACTTTGTTCAGAAGTAAATGTCTTGGTTATGGACTTGGATCAGGTAATTCGATACCATCTTATATTCCTGTCGAAGGTTTTATGGCGATGATCGATGCCGCAAAAGAAATACGAAGGTGTGAAAAGAATTAATTCTTAATTTCACGTTAAATACTATCATTATGAAGAAGGATCTGTCGAGAAGGAGTTTTATCAGGAAATCAGCATTAACAACCGGTTTGGTGGCAATGAGTCCACTGGCCATCAACGATAATTCACAGGACGGAAGGCTTCCAAGGGAAGTTTGGATAGCAGGCTTGTCTCAAATGGATATGCATACGGAAACCCCTGAAATTATGCTCGGAGAGATGGTCAATTTAGTAAGAGACGGTATGGTATTGCAGCCCGACGTCCTTTGTCTGCCTGAAACCTTTCCGGTCGTTAATCAATCACAGCCATTGGATCTCCCCGGTAAGCTAAAATATTCGGAAAAGGCACTTAATGCTTTTTCAAACCTGGCAAAAGAATACAAATGCAATGTGGTTTGTCCCGTGTATACAACGGAATCGGGTAAATCTTTTACTTCCGCGGTTTTTATCGACCGAAAGGGCAATGTGCTGGGTGAATACCGGAAGATGCATTTAACTGTTGATGAGATCGGGTCAGGTCTGACCCCTGGACCTCTCGATGTGCCGGTTTTCGAGACCGATTTTGGAAGAATTGGAGCGCAGATATGCTATGATATGTACTGGGACGACGGATGGCGAACACTTGCAGAAAAGGGCGCCGAAATCGTATTCTGGCCTTCTGCCTTTGCCGGTGGCTCCAGGGTCAACATGAAGGCCCTGGAACATCAATATGTAGTAGTTTCAAGTACCCGGAAAAATACATCAAAGATCTGTGATATCAGAGGCGAACAGGTAAATGCAACCGGATTCTGGGATAGGAATTTCTTTTGCGGTAAGGTGAACCTTGAAAAAGTATTGATCGATACATGGCCTCATGTTTATCATTTCAGTGACATAAGAAAGAAATATGGAAGAAAGGTCCTCATTTCCACTTTGCACGAAGAACAATTCAGCATAATAGAGAGTTTATCGCCGGAGATCCTTGTAGTTGATATTCTGATAGAATTCGGAATCAGGTCCTACAAAGAAGAAGTCAAAGAGGCCGAAGAGGCTCAGATAAAAGCCAGAATATAATCAAACAGGTTCGGAAATGCGCTTCAGACTCATCTTAACATTTTCGTTGTGTTTTACGGGAACTTTTTCCCAGGTGATTGAACGACCTGCCATCTGGGGTGTCGCAAAAATGACTTTCCTTGTGAGTGATTTTAATGTGGCAAGGGAATATTACGGAAAATTCCTGGGATTCGATGAGGCTTTTAATTATGATACAGATAAAGGGAAGATTATTTCATTCAAGATCAATGACAGGCAATTCATTGAATTTTTAGAGGATGTCCGGACTAAAGATAAACCACGACTGGTTTCGGTTTCACTTGAAACTGAGGATGCGGGTAAAATGCTTAATTATTTCAAAACATCAGGCTGGGAGGTTCCCGAAACTACAAGCCTGGATGGTGCAGGTAACGTAGTTTTCCTGACTAAGGATAACTCCGGAAATCCTGTTGAATTTATTGAGTTCAATGAAAATGGATTACACAGGCAGTCTAAAGGTAAATATTTATCGGATGAAAGAATTTCCAAAAGGATACATCACGCCGGTTTATATGTTAAAGAAATAAGCGATGAAGATCCTTTTTATTCAGGACTGCTGAAATTCGTTCCGATTTTGCGGTATCCTGATGATAAGAACCAGGATCCGGTCATGATCTATTTTGGAATGGCCGATTGTGCTGAAAGTATTGAACATTACCTCTCAGATGATGTGAATATAAGCCATCCCTGTTTTCTTGTTGAGGATATGCAGGAAACAGTGTATACCCTGAAAGAACGAAATTCAGGCCGGTTATCAGGTAAACCCATGATTGGCAAGGGAAAAAGGTGGATCCTGAATCTGAACAATCCCGATGGCACCAGGGTTGAGTTCACGGAAGCATTTGTTGTTCGATAGATATCGTCATGGCAAGCGTAATCGAAGGTTGAGATCTGGAAGAATGGAATATTGGAAGAATGGAATATTGGAATATTGTAATAATAGGTCGCCGGAAACATCCTGTCAGTGTCTGAAAGACCTGACAGCGTTGTTTCCGTACATTTAACAATTAAGAAATTATGAAAGCAGAAAAATACCGGTCACGCAGACGATTTCTTAAAGAAGCATTAGGGGCAGCAGGTTTAATAGCTGCGGGGAACAGACTGACAGCAGCCGATCTGTTTACAGGAGAAATAACAGGTGATTACGATGCGAAAGGCTTGCCGACGGCGATACTCGGAAAGACGGGTGTTCGCATACCCAGGATAGCCATGGGTCTGGGAAGCAGGTTTTGCAATATAAAGAGTGAGAATGAGGCCCTTGAGCTATTGAATTATGCCCTGGATAATGGGTTATATTACTGGGACACGGCGCATATTTATGAGAATACCGATCTGGGGATTATTAGCGAGGTCAGGCTGGGCAAAATCGTTAAAGACAGGCGGAAAGAAATATTTCTGTCGACGAAAGTAACCAGCCGAAATCCGGATGAAGCTATGAAGCAAATAGAAACCAGCCTGAAGCGATTACAGACCGATCATCTGGATATGTTGAAAATACATGACATTCAGTTAAAAGATATAGAAATACTAAAACAAAAGGGTAATCTGATCGACATTCTGACAAGGATTAAATTACAGGGTATAACCCGTTTTATTGGATTCTCTGGTCATTCTGAAGCAGTGGCAATGAAAACTATGGCTGAAACCGGCATATTCGACAGTATGCTTATTGCTTTAAACCAGTGGGCAGGCAATACGGAACAACGTCAGGAGACAGCAATTCCTGCTGCAAAAGCGAAAGGAATGGGGGTTATGGTCATGAAGGTTATCCGGCCAAGAGAAACTGTTACTACCTTAAAACCTTCTGACCTGGTACGATACGCTTTATCATTACAGGGCCCTGATGGTATAGTGTTGGGCATGGACAGTATGGAAGTCGTAAAATCGAACCTTCAGATCCTGAAAAATTTCAGCCCAATGGGGGAAGAGGAGATGAAATTATTGACAATGCAAATGATACCGTTTTACCAAAGTACACATCTGCCATGGATGATGAAAGATTATTGCGATGGAAAATGGGCATAGGATGTTACCAGTCGAATTCTTGCTAATACACATTAAATCATAAAACTATACCAGACAAATGAAGCAAACTTTCCTTTTCGTATTTTGTATTTTAATATTCTTTAAATTGCAGGCACAGACCAACAAACCTAAAACATTCTGCAACCCTATAAATATCGATTATGGTTATACTCCTATTCCAAATTTCAGCGATTGGGGAAGACACAGAGCTACAGCTGATCCTGTAATAGTAAACTATAAAGGCGATTATTATTTATTCAGCACAAATCAATGGGGTTATTGGTGGAGCAGTGATCTTTCCGATTGGCGTTTCATTCCGAGGAAATTCCTGCGCCCATGGAATAATACGTATGACGAATTATGCGCACCAGCTGTGGGAATAATCGGCGATACCATGTTGGTATTCGGCTCTACCTATACACGCGATTTTACTATCTGGATGAGTACCAATCCTAAAACTGACGATTGGAAACCTCTTGTAGAAAGATTTGAAATCGGTGGCTGGGACCCGGCATTTTTTACGGATACAGATGGCCGGTTATTCATGTATAACGGTAGCAGCAACAGATATCCTATTTATGGTATTGAATTGAACAGGCGAACCCTTGATCCCATCGGAACCCGGTCGGAAGTGCTTTTATTGGATTCCTGGCGATACGGATGGCAGCGATTTGGTGAGCATATGGACAATACATTCCTGGATGCCTTTATGGAAGGTGCCTGGATGACCAGGCATGATAATAAGTACTATCTGCAATATGGCGCTCCCGGAACGGAATTAAGCGGTTATGCCGATGGAGTGGCCATGAGCGATTCACCGTTAGGTCCTTTTGCAAATCAGTCAGATCCCTACAGCATGAAACTCGGCGGATTTGCCCGGGGTGCGGGTCATGGAAGCACTTTCACCGACAATAGTAACAATTACTGGCATGTCAGTACAATGATGATCAGTGTAAAAAATAATTTTGAGCGAAGGCTTGGTATTTGGCCTGCGGGATTTGATAAAGATGGCGTTATGTGGTGCAATACGGCCTTTGGCGATTATCCGGCTTATTTGCCGGGACAGGGTAATCATTCAGACAGACCCGGATGGTATCTGCTGAATTATAACAAACCGGTACAGGTTTCATCTACTTTTGGCGGCTTTCATGCAAATTACAGTAATGATGAGAATATAAAAACATACTGGAGCGCCGCCACGGATAATTCAGGAGAGTGGATTCAGTCCGATCTGGGAGAGGTTTCGACGATTTATGCTATTCAAATTAATTACGGCGATCAGGACGTCGACAGCTCACACCTGGGCAAGATCAACGGAGGAACTCAGTATCACCAGTACCGGATCCTTTCTTCGAACGATGCCAAAAAATGGAGTATACTTGTTGACAAAAGCAGGAACACCTCCGACGTTCCTCATGATTATATCGAGCTCGAAAAGCCTGCAAAAGCCCGGTTTCTTAAATTGGAAAATATCCATGTTCCTTCGGGAAAATTTGCTATCAGCGGATTCAGGGTTTTTGGACTCGGAAACGGATCAAAGCCTGATGCCGTAAAGGACTTCATGATTTTACGTACAGAAAAAGACAAACGCAGTGCCTGGATTCGGTGGAATCCCGTATCTAATGCTTATGCCTACAATATCTATTACGGTACACACCCGGAGAAACTCTATAATTGTATTATGATTTATGATACAAATGAGTACTGGTTCAAGGGAATGGACCTAACAAAAACTTATTATTATACCATTGAAGCAGTGAACGAGAACGGGGTATCAGAACGGTTTCCGGTTATGGAGATCAGATAGTTTCAGGTGTTTCAGGTAGTTTCAGGTGTTTCAGGTGTTTCAGTTTTTTAACAATATGAAACAATATGAAACAATATGAAACATTTCAAAACGGTTTCAAAGTATAGCTGAAACTATACTCACTATCAGTCAACTGATACTCTTCATGCACCCGTGGACTCCAGCTGTCATCGCCTCCCAGTCCCATCTGCTGTAAATCGATATGTACCCATGTGTTATCTCCCCTTTTCAGGAAATGTGATGTCTTACTCTCATTCAGGGCAGTCTGTGAATAATCCTGGATATTGAAATTTAATAATCCATCACATTCTACCATTAGTCCACGATTAAGGCCGGTTACCTTAAACCATTCTGCGTCGCTTTTATTACCGTTTTCCTGCGGCATTACATGACTGAAATGCTGATCAGCAACTTTACCGGAATAATGACCAGTATGAGCAGATTCTTTCCTGTCCTGATAACTTTCAAATGGTCCCCTGCCAAACCATTCAATCGTATTAAATGTGGCAGGCAGGGCAAATTCAACTCCGACCCTTGCAAGCGGCGGAAATTTGTCCCGGAGTTTTAGCTGATGCACCACCTGTATCTCTCCTGTCGACTTAATCGAATAATGCGTGGTTAATTCCATTTTACCTCCGGCAAATTCAAGCAGAGAGATAGCATTAACTATGGCGGTGCTCCCGGCAACTTTATAATTAAATTCTGATGTATTTATTTTATACTGATTTAATCCTGCCTTCCTCCAACGTGACGCAAAACTGAAACCTCCGCCGCCCTCATCATTGTCTGTAGGAACACGCCAAAAACAAGGCATTACTGGCGATGACAACAGCGGGCTTTCTAAAAATATAAAGTCACTCAGCATTCCTGATTGCCTGTCGATACTGACTTGAAATTGATCAGATTTAATTGCGATTTCATTTGGTCTTTCTTCAATCCGAATTACACCGGAATCTTGATTTAATCCGGTCTTTTCAACCGGATTGGTTAGCTTAAACTGTTCTTTTGCAATTTCAAATCCTTCGGGTGCCCATGTTAATGATTTTTTAAACCGGAAACTTACATTCAGAAAATATTTGCCATACTGATCGAATGCAATGTTTACAGGTAATTTTATCACAGCAGAATCGCGAGGCTGAAGATTCAATTCATCAATTGTGCCTGACTGAACAGCAAGGCCATTCCGGGTAATTTCCCAAATCAATGTTATATCTCCCAGGTCACGGAAAAAATAAAGGTTATATAATTTAAATTTGCCCTGATTTAAATCTTCAGGTTTGAGAATAATATTCTGCATTACCTTTTTAGCTTCGAGAATTTCAGGCTGCGGAATCCTGTCCGGATTTATGAGACCGTCATTGGCATTGGCACCGTCAATATGATTTACTATGTTCCAGTACTCTTTTCCGTTTTCATCGATCGATCGTAAACCCTGATCAACCCAATCCCAGGTAAAACCACCCTGTAAGCGGGGGTACTTATAGAACAAGTCCCAGTATTTTCTGAAATTACCTAGACTATTGCCCATGGAATGTGCATATTCGCAAATGATCACAGGCCGCGACGGATCCAAATTCATTAATCGGGTTATCTCGTCAATTGGAGGGTACATTGTAGATATAATATCATAACGCGAAAGTACATTCGCATAGGATGGATTTTTGCTTTCATAATGAATTGGCCGCGTAGGGTCGATAACCTTCATTGCCTGGTACATTGCATCGAAATTTGAGCCCCATCCGGTTTCATTACCCATCGACCAGCTAATAATACTGGGATGATTTTTATCCCTTTCAACCATGCATATGCCACGATTTATCCAGGCATCTTTCCATGCAGGGTCCTCGCCTAAATAAACTTTCCGTACAGCCCATAATTCGTGGCTTTCAATATTGGCTTCATCCATTACATAGAGACCTAATTCATCACACAGATCATACCATTCTGGGGCATCAGGATAATGGCAGGTCCGGACAGCATTGAAGTTATGTTGTTTCATAAGGACTATATCTGTGATCATGGATTCCCTGCTGACAGCCCGTCCTTTACGGGGATCAAATTCATGACGGTTCGTACCCTTAACTTCAATTGCTTTTCCATTAACAAGCAATTGAGCATTCCGGATTTCTATCTCCCTGAATCCTATTTTGTCACCTATCACTTCCTCAGTATTTCCTGAATTATCCATAAGAGTCATGGTTAAAAGGTATAGGTCAGGAGTTTCAGCTGTCCACTTAATAGGCTGAGCTATATTTTGCTCCAGACTGATAATTCTGTCTTTACCGGGATCGATGGTTCCGGTTGAAAGCGTTTTTGTAAAAACTACATTGTCATCCGGATCGGTAAGACTAATTTTTACTGATTTTCGGGAAGATTTTATCGCACTGTAATTTCTGATTTTGATCCTGAGTGAGAGATCAGCATCTTTATATAAATCATCCAGACCGGTAATAACATGGAAATCCCTGATGTGAACAGCCGGAGTTGAAAAAATATAAACGTTTCTATAAATACCGCTCATTCTCCAAAAATCCTGATCTTCCAGATAGCTTCCGTCTGTCCAGGTAAAAACCTGAATTGCAAGTGTATTTTCTCCGGGTTTTATAAACGTAGAAATATTGTATTCGGCGGGTGTTCTGGAATCTTCGTTGTAGCCGACTTTCCGTCCATTTACCCATATAATTCCCGCTGATTCAATACCATCAAAACGAAGAAATACGGGTTTATCTTTCCAGTTATCAGGCACAGTAAATACAGTCCGGTATAAGCCTGTCGGATTGTAATCCTGTGGAACCTTTGGAGGATCTGATTTAAATGGATGCATTATATTGGTAAATACCGGAGGATCATATTTTCCCTGAAGTTGCCAGTTTCCGGGTACTTCAATATTATCCCAACTTTTATCATCATAGTTCTGATTGACGAAGTCACCGGGTATTTCCGATGGATTCTTTATCCATTTAAATTTCCAGGTACCATTCAGGGACTTGTAGAAGGAAGATTCTTTAATATCGGATGTTCTAGCAGATCCTTCATCCTGAAAGTGAAAGAATGCAGCGTGCGGAGGCTCATTATTGACTCTGAATACCGCCGGATTCTCCCAGTCATTCTGACTTTTCAGCGGTTGCAGTACCTGGGTTAAAAAGACGAAGAATACAGACAGATTAAGGGATTTCATTTTATAGGATTTTAATAGCTAATGGTAAAAATATATAAATGCTGCCATAACCCAAAATTAGATTAATTACACCAAAGGCTGATCAATTACCTGATTATGGCATTCGTTATAAATTATTCATGATTACGAAATCAGAATGTAAGGCATTTTTTCTTAAATTTAATTTCTACAAAATCTAAAATCTATGACTAATATTTCAAGACGGCAATTCCTGGGTAAAAGCGCTCTGGGATTGGGAGCTGCCATTACAGCATCGCACATACCTTTTAATGCATTTGCGGAAAACTATATGAAACCTGTAAAATTTCCATTGGGTTTTCAGGTTTGGACTATCCGTGAAAAGTTGGGAAAGGACTTTTCAGGGACCCTGAAAATGATGGCTGATATGGGCTACAAAAGTGTTGAGATGTGCTCGCCTCCGGGTTATAAGGGCCTTGGTTTCGATTCTCTTTTAGATATGAAAGGTGCAGAGATGAAAAAGATTATTAATGATGCAGGACTCAAATTTGAAAGCACCCATTACGGAATGAATGAACTAAGGAACAATCTGGATGAACGGATTGAATTCGCGGCAACATCGGGACAGAAACAAATGATACTTTCTTCTTTCGGTCTGCCTGGAAAAGCCACCCTAAACGATTGGTTAAAAGTTGCCGATGAACTTAATAAGGTTGGTGAGAAAACGCAAAAAGCAGGTATACAAACGGGCTTCCATAACCATCACATGGAATTTGCCAGAATTGATGGCAAGTTGATTTATGATGAATTACTGCGCGTATTCGATCCTGATCTTGTTAAGATGCAATTCCAGGTTGCGGTAATAAGTGAAGGATTCAAAGCATCGGATTATTTTACAAAATATCCGGGAAGATTTATATCCGCACATTTGGCAGACTGGTCTGCAACAGAAAAAAAGAATGTAGTGCTGGGGAAAGGCGTGGTAGACTGGAATGAATTTTTTACAACGGCAAAAAAGGGCGGAGTAAAAAATATTTTTGTCGAGATGGATCCGGAAACTTTTAAAGAAAGTGCTTTATTTATAAGTAATCTTAATGTATAAAAAAAAGGCGCAGCATTCTCTGCGCCTTTATATTTAGATTTAGAAATTGCTTATTCTTTTGGTCCGTTATCCGGCTGAGTAGCGGGAGTTGGAGGAACATTCTCGGTTTGCGGACCAGCTTCAGGACCCGGAGTAACTTCTGGTTTAGGAACCGGAGCTTTAGCCGGTCTTGAAGGTTTTGATTTCTTCCCGGGTTTAGCCTGCTTTGCTGGTTTTGCGGCCTTTTTTGCAGGTTTAGCTGCAGGTTTTGCGACAGATTTGGCTGCAGGTTTAGTAACAAGTTTGGCTTGTTTGGCCGGTTTCGCTTTCTTACTCACTTTTGTAACTTTAGGTGCTGATTTAGCCTTTGCGGTTTTTGCCGGTTTTTCACCTTTTTCGGCTAATGGTTTGGCCTGTTTGGCCGGTTTGAGC
>DATAEX010000123.1:0-3865 GCA_036257765.1 Bacteroidales bacterium | reverse complement strand
CTCCAATAGAAGCATAAGGATAGTACGACCTTTCCCACTGGATCATTTCGGGTTCCGCTTCACCGAACCAGATATCCGGATCTCCCTCGAAATTGAATTCCGCTGTTTCACTCTTTACTGTGATTTCGCCGGAAAATCGTGTTTTGAACCGGTAGGCTATTCCCTCATCATAAGCCCTGACAATAAGAGAGAAACTGTCCATTTCCAATACCAGTTCTTTATAATCCTCCCTGATCTCCGTATTCTTTCCATTCAGCACCGGAATAATCCCATGAACCTCACTACGGCTGGTATTTTTAATTTCGGCATGGTCTGCGGTCCGATATCCGCTGTATAATTCAAGTCCTATAGAAGAAGGCTTAATAAGTCGTTTTGTGCCGGCATATACCGTGTAGGTCATGCTGTCGCCAACTTGCAGGCTGAACCTGAGATTTCCCCCCGGTGAACTAAGTTCATACAACTGAGCAGTCGCGGATATTGCGAATGTGCAGAGCAGGAATATAAATAAACAAATGTTCTTCATCATGCACTATTGAGCGGTAAGACGGATGATCTTGCTGTCGAATTCATTATACATAGTGAACCGGATTCCGTATTTCATAAGATATTCTCCGGAGAATACTTTTCCCTCGAGTTCCGTAAACCATGAATAGTTATCCGGATCTTTATTCACTTCGGAAAGCCTGTATAGCTTATGTTCGTCCAAACCCCGTAATATAAGGGGCTGATTATTACCGAAAATTGTTTTTTTCAACAGGTAGGAGAATACAACGGCTTCTTTTTGATCCTGGTCTACATACATCATGGCAGTTCGCGTATTGGTATAGGGTGATAAAAGCCTGTATAAATCGCCGAACTGAACGATCTCCCTTATGGAATAATAGGCCTGTATGGCGTTCCTGCAAAATTCTTTATCCTTTCCGCTCAGATCTTTTGGTTGCAGGTCCATGCCAAGTTTTGCCGACATGGCTACATCAAAGCGGAATTTTAACGGCGTTATGCGACCTGTGATATGGTTGGGCACAACTGAAACATGTGATGCAAGGGCCATGGCAGGAAAGAAATAAGTAGTTCCCCATTGTATAAAGATCCTGTCCAATGCATCTGTATTGTCACTGATCCAGAATTCATCAAAATACGGCAGGGTGCCGTAATCTATTCTTCCTCCGCCTCCCGAACAGACCATGAGCGAAATATCTTTGTATTTTGATCTTACCTTGTCAAGTACGGAAAACAACCCTCTCGTGTATTCAATCCACAGGTGCGACTGTGTTTCAGGAGAAAGGTAATAGGATCCGCAATTGGTCACAAACCGGTTGCAATCCCACTTTACATAAGCAATTCCCGGAGTCTCGGTCAATGTCCGGTCAATTATACCATAAACGTATTCCTGAACTTTTGGATTTGACAGATCCAGGATGAGCTGATTACGGCTTAGGTCCAAAGCCCGGTTAGGTTGCCCGATCACCCAGTCGGGATGATTCTCGTAAAGTTCACTCTGAGGATTCACCATTTCGGGTTCCAGCCATATGCCGAATTTGATCTTCTGTTTTTTTGATTCTTCAACCAAATAACCCAGTCCGTTGGGAAGCTTTTTGCGGTTCACCTCCCAATCACCCAATCCGGCATTATCATTATTTCTGGGGTATTTATTGCCAAACCAGCCATCATCGAGAAGGAAGAGTTCAAAGCCCATTTCAGACGCGTCCTTAATAATTCCGGACAGGACTTCTTCATTGAAATTAAAATAGGTGGCTTCCCAGTTATTTAATAAGGTGGTACGCAGACGGTCGCCTTTGTATATGCCGTATTTCTTTGCCCATTGGTGAAAACTGCGTGTAATCTTTCCGGTACCCTCTTCAGAATAACTGAAGAACAATGCCGGGGTTTTTAAAAGCTCACCGGGTTTTAATCTGTATTGTCCTGCAAAGGAATTGACGCCCGAGATAATATGCAGGTCGTTTAAATGATCCACGTCAAACGTGAGATTCCAGCTTCCAGGCCATGCGAGAGTTCCGCCAATAACCTCACCGCTGTTTTCATTCGAAGGCTCACCAAGTGAAAGCAGAAAACAAGGATGTGCAAACTGATCCGAACGCACTCCCAGCTTTGAATCAAGCACTTTTTGTCCCCTGGTAAGCTCAACTTCCTTCATATTCATCTCATTGGCCCAATTCCCGTAAAACTGTGTCAAATAATAGGCAGGGTTCGAAAAATAGAGATGGGATGAGGCATAATTGAAGAGCGTAACATCCTTTTTCTCTCTGTGGCTTATTTCTACCCATTGTTCAATGATATCTTCATTCAGATAGGCCTTGAAGCAGAGATCCACAGAAAAGGGATAAAATGTATCACTTGCATGAATCGTGGTTTGTTGAATTCCATCAGCAATAATCTTCGTTGAATGGGATCGATAAACGAGTTCGGAGGAGGTATTGCCGTCGGCATGAACAACCCTTAATGCCGGCTCATTTACATAGGAAGTTCCAAAACCCGGATAAATGTCCGCATTAACCATAAGCATATTATTGTAACCGTCGTTGCTTATGGATTCACCAAAATATAACTGCTGGATTTTACTTTTCTGATCAACCTTAAAAATGAGTGCGGTATTTTTCGTTTCTATTTTGATCAGTTCCGGCTGCCCGGATCCTTGTTGGGCATTAGACTGAAACACCAGGCAGGAGATTATTAACGGAATGAATAGCTTCTTCATATTTTTTTCACTTTAAATGTCATTAGGGAACTGCTATTGATCATCTTCAGATGCATAAATGCGCCCCAGTGATAGCAGTCCTGAGCAAGCACTTCTTTAAATGCAGCGACTGCATTATTGACCTCTCCCAATCCAAGATTTCCCAGACCAATAAGATAGCGGCAATGGATTGTATTTCTCACAACAAGGTCCTCGTCGAAAATAAGGAGATCAGGCAGCGACACCGCAAAATAGTCGAGTTTTACCTTATCATGGAGGTGCTTTTCCCCAAACTCAGCCAGCAGCTCAAACCTCTGTCGGGCCTTTTCTTCCTGTTTCAGCTTCAAAAAGGCAAGTCCCTGGTAAAATATCACGTCCGGTTTCTGATCATTATAGAAGATGGCACATCCGGGCTCATGGGAACCTTTTGTTGCAAGTTCATAATATTTCTCAGCTTCGGTTTTATTACCTGATAATTCAAAGGCCACACCCATCAGATAGTGAATGTCATTTTCCTGTGTTCCGGTTAATTTACCTTCGCCCAGATCTGTAGGATATACCAGGCATTCCGACAGGAGTACTATAGCCATGCTGAATTCACCAACATGAATAGCTTTTTTGGCCAGTTCGATCCGGCTTATTTTATACTGTTCAACAACCTTCCCTTCACCACCTTCCCAGGGATGGAATTTTCTTAAGGCTATCAGAAGCATGGCCTGATCATAATTTCCGATCCAGTTAAGCAATGTGGCTCTTTCAAGATACAGATCATCACGGTATTCCACCAATTCCGGATACTGATCCAGCAATTCCAGGCGTTTTTGTGCTGGAACCTGTATTTTTTTATTGAGCTGATCCAGCTCCATTAATATTCGTGAATCCGTAATGTCCAGATTAAAGGCTTTTCTCAGCAGCAGGGCTGCTTTTGCGGGATTCCCCTTTTTATTGTAATAAGCGAGCGCGAGGTTTCTTTGAGCGGTAGGAAAGAAATTGTCTTTTCGGATAGAATCTTCCCAACATTCAATGGCATCATCATACTGACGTTTATCGTACCATAGATTTCCCAGATAATACATTGCCTTCGCATCGTCGGGATTTTTTAGAATCGCCATATGCAGCACGATCATGTCTTCAATCTTATTCGGAAAGCATAAGTCGGGTTTGGCAACT
>DATAEX010000110.1:0-3572 GCA_036257765.1 Bacteroidales bacterium | reverse complement strand
AACAGCATCTGCAGGCAAATAAACTTTAACATTGTTGCTTTTTGCCTTTTCGAGAATGCTTAAAGCCAGATCCAGTTTATCTTCTTCACACAGGGAATTTCCTATTTTACCGCCCTTTGCCTTGATAAAGGTATAGGTCATACCTCCGCCTATGATCAGATTGTCGATCCTGGGCAGAAGATTTTCAATTACCAATATTTTATCTGAAACTTTGGCGCCTCCCATAATAGCTGTGAATGGTTTCTTTGCAGACTTTAGAACCTTATCCATGGCATCAAGCTCGGCAACTATAAGATAACCGAACATTTTCTTATCGTCAGGGAACAAATCGGCAATAAGTGCGGTGGAAGCATGAGCACGATGTGCTGTACCGAATGCATCGTTTACATAACAATCAGCATAGGATGCAAGTTTCGCGGTAAATTCTTTCTGTTTCTTTTTCAGTGCATCTTTAGCGGCCTTTTTTTCTTCATCGGTAACGTTTTCAGGAAGCTTAGGTTTGCCTTCTTCTTCGAGATAAAAACGCAGGTTTTCGAGAAGAAGCACTTCACCGGAATTTAAACCTGCAGAGAGATTGACAGCGGATTCACCGACACAGTCATTTGCATACTTTACATCTTTGCCCAGCAACTTCTGTAAAGCCGGAATTACATGCTTTAATGAGTATTTATCTTGCGGAACACCATCAGGCCGGCCCAGATGTGACATAAGAATTGCAGAACCTCCGTCTTTCAAAATCTTGTTTATTGTAGGTATAGCACCCCGGATACGGGTATCATCAGTAACCTCAAAGGTTTTTTTATCGAGGGGAACATTAAAATCAACCCTCACAATTGCTTTTTTACCCTTAAAGTTAAAGTTATCAATAGTTTGCATTGTTTTGATGGTGTTGAGTTAATAATTGAACAAAGATAGAAAACTTTTTTATTTACCTTTGGCAATCGCTTATTTTTAAAAGCCTTACCACGATATTTACGTATGTATTTCAGGGATGTAGTCGGGCAGGATATTTTAAAAAGCCGGTTCGTAAATACAGTAGAAGAGAACAGATTAAGCCACGCGTGGCTCCTGTTTGGACCTGAAGGCGCAGGAGCCCTGCCGCTGGCACTTTCATTTGCCTCTTATATATTATGCAACGACCGTAAAGGAGGCGATTCATGCGGTTTATGCCCTGCATGTAAAAAATCACACAAACTCATTCATCCTGATCTCCATCTTGTATTTCCTGTTAACAGGACAAAATCAGTGGATCTGGATGGTCCCGCCAGCGATGATTTTCTTAGTGAATGGAGGATTTTTATTTTAAACAAACCATATGGCAGGATTACTCAATGGTATGACCATATTGATCTGGATAACCGACAGGGACTGATTAACATTGAAGAAAGCAAGCGTCTTTCATATAAACTATCACTTAAGTCGTTTGAATCGGATTACAAGGTGGTGGTTATCTGGCATCCGGAGAAAATGAACGATCAGGCAGGTAATAAGCTCCTGAAATTGCTTGAGGAACCTCCTGAAAAGACCATTTTCATTCTGGTAAGTGAAAACCCGGATGTACTTCTGTCCACAATACGCTCGAGGTGTATCCCGGTTAAGGTACCACGAATTGCTGATTCTGATATAAAACAAAAACTAATTGAGGAACATCATTTACCTGTAAATGACGCTTCTGAAATAACTGCGCTTTCACAGGGTAATTATCTTAAGGCTCTTGAAATGATTACGGAAGCAGATGAATACAATTATAATTTTGTAAAATTCCGGGATCTCATGCGAAGTTGTCTGACAACAAGTATTTTGCAGCTGATCGCACATGCCGAGGAACTTTCTGGCCTTAACAGGGAAAAACAAAAATCATTTCTGGAATACGGATTAAAGACGATACGAGAAAGTGTAGCGCTTCATTATGAAGATGCAGGTATAGCATTTGTTACGAGGGGAGAAATGGAATTTACCCCAAAATTCGCTCCCTATATTAATGGCAATAATGTGCTCAGGATTACCGAAGAACTAAATAAAGCAATCCGCGATATTGAACGTAATGTGAACAGCAGAATGGTATTTCTTGACCTTGGGCTGAAATTATCCGGGATGATAAAAAGAAATATTAAAAATTAAACTTTTCCTTCAGGTTTTTTAATCCGTTCCGGCTTATTTTCAATGCAGTTCCGTTCTTCAGTTTCAATATATAATTGTCCTTGGCATAAGGCTCAAGCTGCACTACCTGATCAATCCGCACAATATAAGAACGATGAACTCTTATGAATTTTGACTCATCAAGGTGATCTTCATAATATTTCATAGTGCCCTGTTTCAGATGCTTTCCCTCGTCGGTATATACCATTATATAGTCATCCTGAGCTTCAAGGTAATTAATTTTATCGACAGGGATCACTTTAATTTTGCTGCCTGATTTTACAACGATCCGTTCGAGTTTTTCAGTCAATGGTTGCTGAAGTAATTGCTCAATTTTATTTTCTCCGGGCTTTCCGGAACGGATGCGATCAGTTGCTTTTTGTACCGCAGATACAAGACGATCCCGTGAATAAGGCTTGAGAAGATAATCCACAGCATTTAGCTCAAATGCCCTGATGGCAAAATCGTTATGTGCAGTAATAAAAATTATTTCAGGAGGATTATCGGTCAATTCCAGCATCTCAAAGCCATTCAATTTTGGCATTTGAATATCAAGGAAAACCAGGTCAGGCTTTAATTCGGCAATTTGCCTTGCTCCTTCAAATCCATTCTCACATTCGCCAATAATGCGGATATCGTTATAAGAATTAAGGTAATTCCTTATCAAAGACCTTGCCAGTTCCTCATCATCGATAATAAGTGCTTTTATTGGTTCCATAGGGCCATTTAAATATTATAATTGGGGAAATACTATATTTATTTCGAATATATTCGAGTCTTTTCTTAATTTGAACAGGTCGTCCCTGTTATAAATTATCCGCAAACGGCTCCTGATATTCTTAAGCCCTACACCTTCACCTTTATTCGACTGGAAATCAGGGTCCCATTTGTTTCTTATAACAACACTCAGGGCAGAGGAATTACAGTTGCAGATTATTTCAATAACTGATTCGTCTGTACTCTCATAAACGCCATATTTTACAGAATTTTCAAGAAGAGGCTGAAGTATAAGACCCGGTAGTCTGAGCTTTCGGCATGAATCATCAATAGACTGCCTTATCAGCATCCGCTTGCCAAACCTGATCTTTTCAATATCGAGATAGCGGTTTATATTTCCAATTTCATTATCAAGTGTAGTAAATTTCTCGTCCTTATTCGATGTGGTATACCTGAGAAACTCCGATAATTTAATGATCATTTCCTGTGCTTTTCCGGGCTGTGTCATCGTCAGCGCGCTGATTGAATTCAGGCTGTTGAAGAGAAAATGAGGATTGATCTGTGATTTTAAAGAATTCAATTCCGATTCTTTGACCAGCGCTTTGAGCTCAGCTTCTTTCAATTTATTCTCTTTATTGTTGCGATAATAAATCATCAGGTAATACACCAGGATCATTACTTCGTAATACAAAAGACCTATACCTGCCCGCCAGGGG
>DATAEX010000100.1:0-3143 GCA_036257765.1 Bacteroidales bacterium | reverse complement strand
TGTTTGACGGATATTACCATGATGACGCGTTAACCGGCAAGGTTTGGCACGATGGCATTTATTACACAGGAGATATGGCCTGGCGGGATGAAGACGGTTATTACTGGTTTGTCGGCCGTGCTGATGACGTGATCAAGAGCTCCGGATACCGTATAGGACCGTTTGAAGTGGAGAGTGCACTGATAGAGCATCCGGCTGTGCTGGAATGTGCCATTACTGCGGTGCCTGATCCTGACAGGGGGCAGATTGTAAAAGCTACTGTTGTGCTGACAAAAGATTATCACCCCAGTGATGAGTTGGTAAAAGAATTGCAGGATCATGTAAAACAAGTTACGGCACCTTATAAATATCCACGTATTGTAGAGTTTGTTACCGAATTACCCAAAACAATCAGCGGAAAAATTCGCCGGGTTCAAATCCGGAATAACGATACGGATAGGATATAAATTCCTCAACCACCAGATTTTCTGCCATGTAATCAGAAGGCATGAAGATAACGAAGCATTAGACTTTTAGCCACTAATGCACTAATTAAAAACGAAAATAAAAACGAATATCACGAATCCTCATGAATAAATTCATGCGGGTGGGAAAAGTGAAGAGCACCTCAGCATGAATGCAATTCATGCCATCCGTGGAAATCCGTATTGAATCTTCGGATAAGTCTTTAATTCGTGAATTCGTGGCTTAGTATTTTTTCGACTTTTAGCCACACCAATTTAAACGAAAATAAGGACGAATAATCATCAATCCGCCTGAACAAATTCATACGGTCAGAAGGTGCCACTATGCACTTCAACCTCCTGTTAGGAAAAGCTAATCGATTCTGACCGGATGGGTTAGTTGTTTGCTTGCAGATATTTTTAAATTTACACTCAGAAATATCCTAAAGTATATATGAAATCTGTCTTATTCTTCACTTTTCTGCTCCAGGCATTTATAGTTGCAAATGCCCAATACCAAATTAACCTCAATCCTAAAGGTTCAGATTATTATCTGAATCCGATTTTTGCAGGAGATTATCCGGATCCAAGTATACTTCGGGATGGCGAGGACTATTATATAGTCCATTCTTCTTTTGAATATTATCCCGGATTATTAATCTGGCATTCAAAAGACCTGATTAACTGGACTCCGGTAACCAATACATTGCATAAATATGTTGGTTCGGTTTGGGCGCCTGATTTGGCAAAATACAAAAACAAGTATTACATATATTTCCCCGCAAACGGTACAAATTATGTTGTTACCGCTGAATCAATAAAAGGACCCTGGAGTGACCCGATCGATTTGAAGATTGGAAACATTGATCCCGGACACTTTGTGGATCCTGATGGAAAGAGATACTTGTATTTCAGCAACGGCGGCTATGTTCCATTGTCTGAAGACGGTCTCTCAGTCATTGGCAACATCAAACAAGCTTATAATGGCTGGACAATTCCGCGGGAATGGTCTATAGAGTGTTTTTGCCTGGAAGGCCCAAAGCTTATGAAGCGAGGTAATTATTATTATCTGACAGTCGCCGAAGGTGGAACCGCAGGACCGGCTACCAGCCATATGATCATTTCTGCACGCTCTCTTTCGCCATTTGGGCCATGGGAGAATTCACCCTATAATCCAATTGAAAGAACCCTGGATAATTCTGAAAGATGGTGGTCCAAAGGTCATGGAACTTTGATCGAAGATGCAAAAGGCAACTGGTGGATGGTATTTCATGCCTATGAAAACGGACATTATAACATGGGGCGTCAAACGCTACTTCAACCCGTAGAATGGACGAAAGACGGATGGTTTAAAATTCCTGACAATATCAAAACAGAAGCACCGATAAAAAGACATGAAGGTACAGGGCCAAATTCAGCATTTTCACTCTCGGATAACTTTGATGGCAGTGCCTTAAAACCCCAATGGAAATTCTTTGGAGAATACGATACCACCCGCTTTCAATTAGTTGATAATAGTTTGATAATTAAAGCGAAGGGGAATTCTGTCGGTGCCAGTTCCCCTTTGTTATGCATCCCGTCTGATCATTCCTATATTGCAGAGGCAGAGCTTGAAATTGAAGGAAATGCAACCGGTGGATTAGTACTTTTTTATAATAATAATTATTACTCAGGAATTTTAGCAGATAATGAAAATATCCTGGCCAATATCCGGGGCTGGCAGTTCACGACCGAAAAGAAGGTTATAAATAATCATGTATTCCTTCGACTCAGGAACATCGATAATACTGTCGATATGTTCTACAGTACAGATGGTGAAAAATGGATCAAAATTGAGAATTCTTTAGAGGTTTCTGCATTACACCACAATGTTCTTGGAGGATTTTTAAGTTTACGACTCGGACTTTGTTCAATGGGTGAAGGAGAAGTCAGATTTAAAAGTTTTGTGTATAAATCCATCACGTAAAGAAATCCATTAACATTATAATTACTGAGAGCCGTTGCCATCTCAGCTTTTAGCTTATTTCCTTTTTTAGCTTATTTCCTCTAGAGCCGGAGAGTTAAGAAGTTCAATATCTTTATCATTCGATCAAATAACCCTGGTTTTCCAGCTCCAAACCGGGTGATCCTGAAAAGCTCATAAGCTACCACAAAGCAGACTTCGCAAAAAGTAACAAACTTATTGCCCGGATATCATCAATTGGTCCAACAGTGTACAGAGGCGATTAATCGCGTCTGTACGAGTTATCTGGTAACATGAAATATATATTTTTTGTGCTTTACAATACAAATAGGAAAGAAGGATTTATATAATTTCAAATAAGAAATATACTTAATGCATTATTTGACTGCCTAAAAAATAGGGGGGGGTATCTTGAAATAATATAATTATTTATTAACATACCCTAGTTTGTTGCACCAGGTAAAGAATATTTATATATTTTTATCGCGAATTAATATTATTTTCATTTGTATAAATATATCTTACTATGTTGGACACCGGTTTATCTGCTTTTATGATTATGGCTACCAGTCTTGTAATGCTCATGACCCCTGGCCTGGCATTTTTTTATGGAGGACTGGCCTGTAAACGCAATATTTTGAATATAATGATCCAAAGCTTTGTTTCAATGGGTATAACCACCGTACTATGGTTTTTATTTGGGTATTCATTGTGCTTCAGCGGTGGTGAGGGTGGAA
>DATAEX010000405.1:0-2734 GCA_036257765.1 Bacteroidales bacterium | reverse complement strand
TTTTCTGTTAACCAAGATGCTTTTGACAATGGTTGAATTATCTTTAAGCCAAATTCATACAAAGAATGAAATCAAAATATATGAACCCTTACCTGGCTGGTACTTTACTGGGACTTGTACTTCTGTCATCTATGTTTCTTTCAGGAAGGGGTCTGGGCGCAAGCGGAGGACTTAAATACTGCGTGGTATCTGTAGTAGGAGCAGTAGATAAGCCACATGCCGAACAGTCTGTTTATTACAGGAAATATTTCGAGAATGGCCAAAAGCCGATGGCTAACTGGCTAACACTTGTTATTTTCGGTGTATTGACAGGAGGGTTCATATCGGGAGCCATTTCAGGCAGGCTTAAATTTACAATCGAGAAAGGACCCCGTATTTCAAAAACCCGCAGGCTGATTTTTGCATTTGTAGGCGGAATGTTTTTTGTTTATGGAGCCCAACTTGCACGAGGCTGTACAAGTGGTGCAGCTTTGTCGGGCATGGCAGTTTTATCGGTAGCAGGATTTGTAACCATGATAGCCATATTTGGTTCTGCTTATGCTTTTGCCTGGTTTTTCAGAAAGAACTGGATATAAACATTAATTAGAAATTAGAAATTATGAATTAAGCAGGGTTTGGAATCCAGGCGATAGCACTAGTGTTCCTATTGTCCCTAAAGTCCCTGATTGGTGAAAAAAAAAGAATAAATTATTTAAAAATGTAATAAGAATGGGCCCGATTGCATCAACATACGAATTACCAATGTGGCTGGATTTGCTGATAGCATTTCTGATTGGTATTGGATTTGGGTTTGCCCTGGAGCAGGCAGGATTTTCAAGCAGCAGGAAGCTGGCCGGAATGTTTTATGGTTACGATACAACTGTTTTGAAGGTCTTTTTCACCGCTGCAATAGTTGCCCTGGTCGGATCACAATTTCTCTCGTTTTTCGGATTACTTGACCTGAACAAGGTGTTTGTGAATGAATATTATGTCACTGCCTCAATTGTAGGCGGAATCATTATGGGTGCAGGTTTTATCATGGGCGGTTTTTGTCCCGGTACAGGTGTCAGCGCGCTTTCAATTGGTAAAATCGATGGCCTGTTTTATGTGATGGGTGGACTGACCGGTGCGTTTCTCTTTGCCGAAACCTATCCATTGATTCAACCTATAGCGGAAGCAAATTACCGGGGACCCGTAAAGGTAAATGAAGCACTTTCAATGTCGCCGGGACTTTTCACTTTCATGCTGATAAGTGCCGCTGTTCTTATGTTCTGGATCGCAGAGCTGGCAGAGAAGAAATATGCAACAAATAATAGTAACGAGAGACGAGTGACGAGTGACAAGTAACAAATAACAAGTAAAAATACATAACAAGGCAATGCGCATAAAAATATCAATTCTTCTCTTGATTCTCGGCCTAATTCTTGTATTCCTGCCCCTTTCAGGAAAATATTCACTTCACGGATCCCCTGCGAAGCTCTTGACACAGGCAATCGATCCTTCAACTTATATGACACCCGATCAGGTTGCCAAAGCCATTGTGTCAGAAGATTCTACAATTCGCATTTTTGATCTCCGGTCCCAGTCGGAGTTTACCAGAGCATCCATTCCTGGGGCAATAAATCTTCCTTACTCTGAATTTCTGAAAAGAGATCTTGAAAGTTTTCTCAACAGCGGGGTTAAAAATCTCTTCTATTCATCCAATGATCTTGAAGCGAATTATGCTCTTATCCTGGCAAGAGGATTGGGCTACTCAGAAAGTTATGTTATGAAAGGAGGCCTGGAGGCATGGGACAGGGATATAATGAACAGTACTTTCAGCGGTGATCGAATTTCGGTACGCGAAAATGCGCTTTTTGAGACCAGGACGCGGGCAAGGAAAATGTTTATTGAAATCAACAGTATGCCCGACAGCCTGAAAACAAAATACCGGGCAACCCTTGAGGTTGAAAGAAAGAAACTGGATGGGGGATGTGAATGAATAATAGAAAATGAAATAACTGAGTATTCGAAATGAAAATACAAAAGCAGTTTGTTTTTACAGTGACCAGCGTGATTGTATTGTTTCTTGCATTGATTATTATTACAGCCGCATCACATAATCATTTCCGTAATGATGCGGCAAAATGGGCCTCAGGGTCTTTTGACGGTTCAAATATTATGGATGCCGCTGCCCTTAAAAGTACTGAAACCGCGGTCCTTTTAATTAATCTTGATGCTGAAGTGATTTTTCAGTCCAATAACTTGCCGACCATCTCTGTTGAACCTGAAAGAATAGTTGAAAAATCCACTTTCAAAAAGATCCATGACCACAAAGGAATTAAGGTCATAGTCTCACAGGATCAGGCTCTCTCCGGCAGAATCTGGATGCTGTTAAGTCAGATGGGTATCAGAGATTTGTATATACTAAAGGAATCTATTTAATAGATAACTCAAAATCATTTACCTCACCTTCAGAGAAAGGTAGCCATGATAATCCGGCTGCATCTTTCTTCATCCAGTCGTGCATAAAACCATTATTGCCAAAACGAAGAGTTTTCGCATCATATCCCATTAGTCTCAGATAAGCTGTGGCAAAAGCCGAATTATGTCCGGTGCCGCAATATATGACTACCGTTTTATCGGTGGGAATTGTACCCATTTCTTCGGGAAATCCCAGAGTTGCATTTGGTTTGTATCGGACGGCTCCGGGAATATGAGCATCGTCGTACTTGTCCTTACGCTCATAATTTATTACGTAATATTTTGAAAGGTT
>DATAEX010000039.1:0-3640 GCA_036257765.1 Bacteroidales bacterium | reverse complement strand
ATTTTTCCGTTATTATAAAAATACTTCCAATCACCTTCTTTCTTACCTTCATTGGTAATAATACCCTCACCAATCTTTGTCCCTTCATTATCGTACAGAATTGCATTCGTTACTTTACCGCTATTATCGTACATACGGTGTATCCCTACCGGAATATTTTCCCGATAGGAGCCGGAATAAACAAGTTTTCCGAGTTCATCAAAAGTGTTTCTGATATCAATCTCGAGCTCTGAAGTATCCTCTTCTTCGACCAGTGCACCCTGAGCATATTGCAGCATTAATTTTATATTACCGTTTTCATCATATTCCTTATATGCTCCTGTCAGCAAATCTTTTTCATAATAAGCTTCGCTTTTAATTCCGCCATTATCGTAATAAGTTCTCCACAAACCCTGTTTGAGCCCTTTTTCGTCTATTCTATTGAGTCTTTCTCTTTCAGTAAGAAATCCATTTTTATAATTTAAAATTGTAATCAGGGTGCCTTTTTCATCGAACTCACGTGAAATACCATTCTTCTTACTATTCGTAAACAGTGATTCCTCTTTTAGCTTCCCTGAGGGAAAATAGGTACGTGATAATCCTTCTTTCTTATCATTAACATATAACTCCCTTGACAATATTCGGCCTCTATGTAAAGGATCAGCAGTATGTTCAGTATTAAAAGTTATAGTATAACCATTCCTCTTTCCCAGAACATAACTTACTTTTTGTAATGTGTCACCGGATTCATTATAAAAGACCCAAACGCTATCGAGCAAAAAATTTGTCCGTTTTCCCTCAGATTTTAAAACTCCTGATGGATAGTACGTTTTCCAAAATCCATCAGGTTTCCCATTCCGCATAGTGCCTTCACTTGATATCTTTCCGTTAGGGTAATAAATACGGTTGTAACCATTTTCTTGTAAGGTTTCCTGACCTTTAAGCAAAGTAAAACTGCCAGTTATTAGCAGTGCGATTCCAAAAATTTCCTTTTTCATCGGTTAAAGTCCAAGTTTTTCAGAAATTTCAAGCATCCTTAAAATTGATGTTTCAGCCCTCTTTCTGAGATTCTCCTCAACGTGAATTTCCGGCATTTCAAATTTAAGACAATTATATAGTTTCTTAATGGTATTTAGCTTCATATAAATGCAATCACTGCATCCGCATGTTGAATCCAAAGGTGGCGCCGCCACATAAGTTTTTGCCGGATTAGCCTTTTTCATCTGATGGAGGATTCCTGATTCCGTAGCTACAATATATGTCTGTGCATCGTCTCTCATTGTATACTTTAATAATGCCGATGTAGATCCAATAAAATCTGCCACGATGAGTACCGGCTTCCGGCATTCAGGATGCGCAATAATTTTCGCATCGGGATGCTTCCTTTTCAAATCCAGGATTCTTTCCAGGGAAAACTCTTCATGTACATGGCATGCACCATTCCAAATCACCATTTTTCTTCCGGTAATACTTTCGATATAATTTCCTAAATTTTTGTCCGGAGCAAAGACTATTGGCTGATCTTCAGGAATACTCTGAATAATCTGCACAGCATTAGAGGAAGTACATATTATATCTGAAAGTGCTTTTATTTCAGCAGTTGTATTTATATAACTTACTACTGTATGTCCGGGATACTTCTTTAAAAATTTGCTAAAGTCTTCACCCTTACATGAATCGGCAAGTGAGCAGCCTGCGTTCCTGTCCGGAAGCAGTACTTTTTTTTCAGGGCATAAAATTTTCGCAGTCTCAGCCATGAAATGTACCCCGCAAAAGACAATAACGTCTGCATTTGTTTTAGCAGCCTGCTGTGAAAGATAAAGGCTGTCACCAACAAAATCAGCAATATCCTGGATCTTCGGATCCTGATAATAGTGAGCCAGGATTACAGCATTCTTTTCCCTGCTTAATGACTTTATTTCGGTTACAAGTTCAAGGCCAGGTTCGATTTCCACATCAACAAAACCCTTTGTTAACAATATATTATTAATAATATTCTTATCCATTTTATTTAAAAAATATGATGATAATAATAAGCTGTTAATTGTGTTGAAAAAAACAAATACAAAACCTTGACTTTTACATTACCGTCACTTTATTAACACATAATAACAGCATTGGCTGATAAATTTGTCCTGACAATTAGAAAATTCCGAATTTAATCAACCATTGTTAATAACAAATACTGTACAAAATTAAATAGAATTTAACAGAAGGCAACATGTTTGATTTTTGTTGGAATTTCATTCAAAAGATCCTGTTCGAAACCACTTAACCTGGATCACAATCATCAAACGTTACAAACCGAAGAAATATTCACTAGTTATTATCCGGGAACTAACACATTTTTAACAAATGTGAAATTGCGGATTTGAAAATCTCTTTTAAAGCAGCAAGGTACCATATCAAATTCATATATTTGTATCTTTATACGGGAACTGATGAAAATTGCTTTTGCATGTGATCATGCCGGGTTTAGCAGGAAAGCCGGATTAATGGAATACCTTAGAAATAAGGGGCATGAAATTACCGATCTCGGTTGTTATTCTTCAGAAGCCTCTGATTATCCGGATTATGGGCATTTACTTGCCGAGCACGTTGCTTCAGGTAAATCAGACCTTGGCATTTCACTATGCGGAAGCGGAAACGGGATAAATATGACAGCTAACAAACATCAGGAAATCAGATCTGCGATATGCTGGAATCCTGAAATTGCCAGGCTGGCAAAAAGTCACAATAATGCCAATGTAATAGCTATTCCCGCCCGATTTGTATCTGCAAACGAAGCTGAACTGATTGCTGATAGTTTCCTGAACGCTTCATTTGAGGGTGGAAGACACCAGAGAAGAATCGATAAAATACCCATAAAAAAGTAATCCATGTTGTCAAATACCAGTAAATATGCTATAAGGGCAATGATATACCTTGCAATGAATGCGGGTAATTCGCAAAAAACTGGTATTAAAAAAATCTCCTCCGAACTATCCATACCTGCACCTTTTCTTGCCAAGATCCTTCAGATTCTGGCCAGGCATAAGTTATTATCTTCATCAAAAGGACCTAACGGCGGATTTTCATTAAGCAGAGATGCAAGAAAAATAATGTTATTTGAAATCGTAACAGTTATTGATGGCAGCGACATTTTTGATAAGTGCCTGATATCCCTCAGGACCTGTAATGAAGAAAATATACCATGCCCTATCCATCATAAATATGAAGGCATTCGTAATGAAATCAAACAGCTTTTCCAGCAACAGGATATCGGCAATCTTGCTAATGATATTAAGGCACAACAGAAGATCTACGCCTTATAAGCACTGACAATATAACACCACCTATATTGCCCAGGAGGTCAGATAAAAGGTCACTGGCACTTCCTGACCTGTTTAAAGGTATGATCAGGTATTGCAACATTTCAGTTAAAGCAGCCAGCCCAAAACTTATTATGATCGCTATCATAATAACGGAAAGAAGTTTATAGCCCGTGCGTTTTTTGGTAATATCCAGGTAAAGAGCAGCAGAAAAGGCGAAAAACATGCAAAAATGCAATATAAGATCAGTATAAGTAATTGGCATTTTGATTTTACTGAATTCAGAAGATGGTATCAGGCATAAAACCATAATTAACACACCTATAGTCAGGGTTTTGCTATAACGAAAC
>DATAEX010000047.1:0-4227 GCA_036257765.1 Bacteroidales bacterium | reverse complement strand
CGAGTATAATAAGGAGCTGAGGCGTGGTTATGATTTTAAGGAAGATCTTTTTGTTCCGGGTTATTTTGAAATTGATGCCGGGAAAGGAGATGTTATCATTTTCTCTGCTTCAACCACCAAAGCGAATCCCGATCAGCTTAAGAGGAAATACACGCTTGAATTGGCAAAACGCATTCCGCGCGACAGCTTTAAGAACTGCCTGATCAATTCGGCACAACAGTTTTTTATTAAAAAAGACAAGAAGAGCGAGATCATTGCCGGTTTCCCATGGTTCGGATCATGGGGGCGGGACACATTTATTGCTTTACCCGGGCTGACCCTGGCAATCGGTGATACACAAACCTGCAAAGATGTGCTTGACACACAGGTAGCTAAATTAAAAAACGGTCTTTTTCCGAATGTAGGATCCGAAGATAGTCCAGCTTTTAATTCTGTTGATGCCCCATTATGGTTTTTCTGGGCCATACAACAATATACGAAAGTGGTTAAGTCCTTTACGGCAATCTGGAGATCATATGGAAAGGCAATGAAGTCTGTTCTGGAAGCCTTTCGCAATGGTACTTCCTATAACATTAAAATGCATGATAACGGGTTGATCTGGGCAGGAGAGCCCGGGAAAGCCCTGACAGGGATGGATGCGATAGTCAACGGAAAGCCTGTAACACCCCGTGTTGGATTTCCGGTTGAGATCTGCGCACTTTTGTATAATGCCATAATGTTTAGTCTGGATCTCGCCAGACGTGCAAAGGATGAAGATTTTGTAAGAGAATGGGAGGCATTGCCGGCAAAGATACAGGAATCATTTTTAGCTATGTTCTGGGATCAGAAGAAAGGTTACCTGGCCGATGTGACTGATTATAAATCTACCGACTGGTCGATCAGGCCAAACCAGGTGATAGCTGTTTCACTTGATTACTCCATGCTGAACAATGACAGTAAAAAATCAGTTTTGGATGTTGTTGAAAGAGATCTGTTAACCCCGAGGGGACTAAGAACACTGTCTCCCACAAATGAGAATTACAAAGGAATTTACAAAGGAACACAGGAACAACGTGATCTGGCCTACCACCAGGGGACTGTCTGGCCATGGCTTCTTGAGCATTTCTGTGAAGCTTATATGAACCTTCATAAAGAAAGCGGACTCGGATTTCTTGAGCGTTTAATTAACGGATTCGAGCCTGTTATGACTGAATTAGGTATCGGGACCATACCGGAAATTTTCGACGGTGATCCGCCACACCGTGCCAGAGGTGCAATATCTCAGGCATGGAGTGTAGCGGCATTGCTCAGGATAATTGAAAGGTATGAATCCATGACTCAGAGTAAGCAATAATTACAGAATTAAATCCTAACCACCGATCTTATTATGCGTGTATTGATGTTTGGATGGGAGTTTCCCCCTCATATATCAGGAGGGCTTGGAACCGCCTGCTATGGATTGACAAAAGGTTTGTATAATGTGGGTGTCGATGACATTATTTTTGTTGTGCCTAAAGCTTATGGAGATGAGGATACTAGCAAAGTTAATTTAATTGATGCCGGTGAGGTGGAAACGAGTGAGCGTATTGTTGATTATTCCACTTTCTTTAAGAACATAAAATTTATCGAAGTAGGTTCGGCGCTGAGAGCCTATTCCACACCAGAAGAATATGAAAAGCTCACCGAACAGGAAGAGGCCCAAACCAAATACATGGTGCAATCTTCATTTTCAGGAAAACTAAGCTTCAGCGGAGGCTACGGTCAGAATCTTTTCCAGGAAATTGCAAATTATGCCGTTGTTGCTTCCAGAATTGCCTACAAAGAACGGTTTGATATTATCCATGCTCACGACTGGCTGGCTTATCCCGCAGGCATTGCTGCAAAGATGGTATCCGGTAAACCACTTATTGTGCATGTTCATGCAACAGATTTCGATCGCAGCGGCGGCAACGTAAACCCGGGTGTATATGATATAGAAAAGAACGGAATGGAAATGGCCGACAAAGTTATTGCGGTCAGCAATCTCACCAGGAATATAATTATTGAAAAATACGGTATTAATCCTGAAAAGGTGATAACCGTCCATAATGCTGTTGAACCTCTTGAAGACAGGGAATTACTCAAACTAAGAAGGAGCATTAACGATAAGATAGTGACATTTTTAGGGAGAGTCACATTACAAAAAGGGCCTGAATACTTCATTGAAGCGGCGCATTTGGTGCTGCAAAAAATGAAAAATGTTCGCTTTGTAATGGCAGGGAGTGGCGACATGCTTCACAGGATGATCTGGCGTGTGGCTGCTCTTAAAATTGGCGATCGCTTTCATTTCACGGGATTCCTTAAGGGTGATGATGTTTACCACATGTTTTCTCTAAGTGATGTTTACGTGATGCCTTCGATCTCTGAACCTTTCGGCATTTCGCCTCTTGAAGCGATGCAGTCGAATGTGCCTGTTATTATTTCGCGCCAGTCGGGTGTTTCCGAAATTCTTCAGCATGCCATAAAAGTAGATTTCTGGGATACACATGCTATGGCCGATGCCATCTATGGCATCCTGAAATATGAAGGATTGCGGAATATGTTTAATAAAAACGCCCGCCTGGAGGTTGATAATTTGAAATGGGAACATGCCGCCCAGAAAGTAAAAGAGATTTACCTTTCCTTATTGAATTAGACTTCCGAACCTTATACAAAAGAGAATGAGAACGATTTGCCTGTATTTCCAGATTCATCAACCTTTCAGGTTGAAACGGTACCGCTTTTTCAATATAGGGAATGACCATTACTATTATGATGATTATCTGAACGAATCGATAATCTCACGTGTGGCTGAAAGAAGTTTTCTTCAGGCTAACAAAGTCATTGGCCAGATAATTAAGGAATTCGGAACGCAATTTAAAGTTGCATTTTCTATTTCAGGCACCGCGCTTGATCAGCTTGAATTATATGCGCCCGAAGTGATCGAAAGTTTTCAGAAGCTTGCTAAGACCGGATCAGTCGAGTTTTTATCGGAAACCTATTCGCATTCCCTTGTTTCACTGAAAAACAAAGAAGAATTTTTCCGGCAGGTAACCGAGCATAAAGCTAAAATCAAACAACTTTTTAATCAGGAACCCAGGGTTTTCAGGAATGCCGAGCTTGTATACTCCGACAGAATAGGAGCTGATGTGGCTGAAATGGGATTCACTGCCATGCTCACCGAAGGGGCTAAACATGTCCTCGGTTGGAAAAGCCCTAATTACATGTATTGTAACTCAGTTAATCCAAGGCTTAAAGTACTTCTGAGAAATTTCAGGATCAGCGACGATATAGCCTTCAGATTTTCCAACACGGGCTGGTCGGAATATCCGCTTACTGCTGACAAGTTTGCAGGATGGCTGAAAAAAATCGATAAAAAGGAAGAAACAGTTAATCTCTTTATTGATTATGAAACTTTCGGCGAACATCAATGGATGGAGTCAGGAATATTTGAGTTTCTGAAGGCTCTGCCAAAAGCAGTTTATAAATTGACCAATTTTACATTCAGCACACCGACTGAAATTGCAGATCAGCTGTTACCGATTTCAACCATATCTGTTCCCTATCCCATTTCATGGGCTGATGAAGAACGAGATCTTACTGCATGGTTAGGAAATGAACTTCAGGTTGATGCATTTAACAGGTTGTATTCAATTACCGACAAAGTAAGAAGGTGCAATGACGATAAGATTCAGAAAGACTGGAAGTACCTTCAGTCGAGCGATCATTTCTATTTCATGTCGACTAAATTTTTCACTGCCGGTGCTACACAGGCCTATTTTAATCCTTACGAAACTCCATATGATGCTTACATCAATTATATGAATGTTCTGAGTGATTTTATTTTAAGGGTAAATGCCATGGTACCTGAAAGTACCAGCGATCAGGATATAGCCGGATTGACCCAGGTAATTACTGAAAAAGATGAATTGATTCAGAAATATGAGTCTGAATTAAAAAGGCTGAAATCTACAAAATCAAAAATATCTGCTGTTGCAACTGCAAAAATCCCTTCTAAAACTGCACCTTCCAAAATAAGTACCGGTACTGTTACATCAAATGCCGCCGAAGCGACAGGAAAAACAGCCGTTGTTTCAAAGAAAAGCGAGGTTGTAAGTCCAAAAACCAGTAAATCTGTTTCTAAAAAGCCTGGTAAGGCGGTGGCTGCCAAATCGGAAAAACCTGTAAAAAAAACAGGTAAACCGGCAGCAGCAAAAGTCAGCAAGCCTG
>DATAEX010000397.1:0-4631 GCA_036257765.1 Bacteroidales bacterium | reverse complement strand
CCAGAGCCTGTAATTCTTTTTAAGCGTAGTATGAGTATAAAAGGCAGAGTCAGGAAAGAGATTCCGGTTACCATAACCCAATTCAAAAGTTTGAGAAAAATATTCGTTTACCACAAAAGTGTAACCTATCCTTAATCGTGGAAAACTAGGATCGAAAGGGGTAGCAAGATTAAAAGAAATAATATTCCTTTTGAATTCCTCATCGATCGGATTACCTGCTCTGAGTGAAAGTGAAATTAGCAGCATCCAGGCCAATACTGCTGGTCTTTTATAGATATTGTAATTCATGATTGAAATTAACTAATTATTTTAAAGATAGAAGAATATATTTTAGGTTGCTTCTGAAGGAAGTTACTTTTTATAAATTACTTTTTTTATATTGCACGGCTTAAATTCGTCCTGACAAACTGAATTAAACTATTAATAACCAGGTACTTGGCTAAAGAGTGCCATTTTTATTATTTTTTGTATCGCATTATGGAAGAGTTAATCAAGCAGTTAAAACAAGATATTATTGAAGCACTTTCGCTGGAAGATGTAGTTGCAGATGATTTTGATGCCGATACTCCATTATTTGTCGAAGGCCTTGGGTTGGATTCGATCGACGCACTGGAACTGATCCTGCTGATGGAACGGAAATACGGGGTTAAGATCGAGGATCCGAAAGAAAGGCGTAATGTGCTTCGGAATGTAAAGGCTATGGCCGAATGTATAATGAATCACCGAAACATGCAAAAATAATGGCACCCCGGGTGTTTATTACCGGAGTTGGAATTATTTCAGCTATTGGAAATGGTATCGCAGAAACCCGGGAATCATTAAAAAATTTTAGATCGGGTATAGGAAAATTATCACTTTTTAATTCTGTTCATGATGATATTCCTGTAGCAGAAGTAAAACATGATAATGAAGCACTCACGCAAATTGCAGGGATTTCCAATGACGGAAGGATTTATACGCGTAATACTCTTCTGGCCCTGATTGCCGCTTCACAAGCTCTGCAAATGTCGGAATGGAACAGTAATCCGGACAGAAAAACCGGTGCTGTTTTTGCCACAACAGTAGGGGGTATGGATTTTAACGAACAGTTCTACCTTTCGTTATTGAAGGAGGATAAATACAAAGATTTTATAAGTGTATTCGATAGTGCTGATTGTGCAGAAAAGGTGGCTTCGTTTTTTGGAATAAGCAGAAATGTTACAACGATTTCAACAGCATGTTCTTCTTCAGCTAATGCTATTCTTTTCGGATCGAGGCTTATTAAAAGTAACAGGCTGAACAGGGTGCTTGTCGGTGGCACTGACGCTCTTACAAGGTTTACACTTAACGGCTTTTTTGCCCTTGAAATTCTTTCTCCAACCGGTTGCCGGCCATTTGATAAATCGCGGAACGGTTTGTCGATTGGTGAAGGCGCAGCATTCCTGGTTCTTGAATCGGGTCATACAGCGGATCCGAAAAAGATTATTTGTGAAGTAACAGGTTATGCTAATGTTAACGAAGCTTACCATGCCACTGCTTCAACCTCCGATGGAATCGGTGCTGCAAAAGCCATGAATGAGGCCCTGGAATCCGCTCATTTGAAAGCATCGCAAATTGATTATATTAATGCACACGGAACGGGCACTGAAATAAACGATCTTTCGGAAGGTAAAGCAATTGAAACAGTTTTTGGTGGCACTATCCCCCCGGTAAGCTCTACGAAAGCTTTTACCGGTCATACACTTGGAGCTGCAGGCGCTGTAGAAGCAGTCTTCTCTGCGATTGCAATTATGAACCAATCGGTATTGCCAAATCTAAACTTCTGTGAAAAGATGCCTGAACTTTCATTTGAACCTCAGAAGGACCCGGAAGCTCGACTAATTCGCAATGTAATGTCGAATTCCTTTGGGTTTGGCGGGAGCAACACCACTTTGATTTTTTCAAATGTCTGATATGGGAATATACATCAGATCGAGCGGACTCATATCTCCACAGCATACTCATAATGCTACTGAATTTCCTTTGCAGATTTATAACGGGGTTTCTAACCGTCTTTCGTGTATAGAACCCGATTACAAAACTTTAATCAATCCAATATTGCTCAGAAGAATGCCTCGCATCCTGAAAATGGGTTTGGCTTCTGCACAGCTTTGCATTTCGAGATCTGGCTGTATAAATCCCGATGGTATCATCGTAGGAACAGGGCTTGGTTGCCTGGACAATCTTGAAAAATTTCTGATGGACGTACTGGAAAATAATGAGCATGTCACTACAGTGCTCCCGTTCATAAATTCGACACACAACGCTGTAGCTGCCCAGATATCAATGCTGCTGAAAAACCAGAAATATAACACAACATACTGTCACCGGAGTTTCTCATTTGAAACGGCCGTTCTTGATGCCATGATGATCATAGAAGAAGACAGCGGCAAAAAGGTCCTGGTTGGCGGTATTGATGAATGTACACCTGATTTTATCCTTTTACACAGTTATCTGAATGCCTGGAAAAAACCATTAAATAATCTGGCCCTTCTTTCACAAAAAACATCGGGCACTATTGCCGGTGAAGGATCAGGCTTTTTTATGGTTTCGGGTGAACGTGGTGAAGATAGAAACGCGGTTTCAATTGAAGGCGTGCATACTTTTCTTACATCGGAAACTGCCGAAACCACTGAAATATGGTCACATATTGATTCCTTTCTGGATGATCATTCCATTCGACTCAAAGACATTGATGCCGTTGTTTTGGGAATAAATGGTGATTTCAGGAATGACCTTAAATATTATGATTTAGCCAAGAGCTGTTTTCCGGATCAGGACAAATTATATTATAAGCACCTCTGCGGGGAATATTATACATCGGGTGCATTCGCTGTCTGGCTTTGTTCGGTAATTCTTGGTAACAAAGTGATTCCTGATATACTAAAATTGTATCCGGCTCAACATTCTTTACTTAAAACCATTCTGATTTACAACCAGGTTAATAATACTGAACATTCCCTGATTTGTATGAAACATGACTGTTTATGATGTTGTAATTATCGGGGGCGGACTTGGCGGATTGCTTTGCGGTAATATACTCAGCAAAGAAGGCATGAATGTTTGCCTCATAGAAAAGAATCATAAGCTCGGAGGCTCGCTTCAAACATTTGGCAGGAAAGGATGTATTTTCAATACTGGCTTAAATTATACGGAAAGCCTTGATGATGGTCAGGTACTTAATCAGTATTTCCGGTATTTCGGATTAATCGGTAAGCTTAATCTCAGGCGCCTGGATGAGAAAGGTTTTGAGATTATCAATTTTAATGAAAATCAGTACCGGTTTGCAATGGGAAAGGAGCTTTTTCTGGAAACCATGACATCTGTTTTCCCGAAAGAACGCGATGGACTCGGACAATATTTGAGGAAGATAAGGGATATTTGCCAGGCAATTCCACTCTATACTTTTTCAGGGGAACCATCCAATATTATAGATAACAGTAACCTGAGTATTGGCGCGGCAGGATTCATCAGTTCAGTCATTTCGGACAGGCGACTGCAGAATATTATTGCCGGTAATAACATGTTGTATTCAGGCAGAGATACAAAAACTCCGCTTTACATTCATGCATTAATTAATAATTCATTTATTGAAAGTGCCTGGCGTATTGCAGATGGCAGTCATACTCTGGTTAACCTTCTGGCCGAAAATATCCGATGTAACGGTGGAACGATATTAAAGAAGAGCAAAGTCGAAAATATTAAAACCGAAAATGGCAGGGTAGCATATGTCAGGCTCGGGAACGGCGAAAAAATTCATGCCAGGAATTATATCGCAAATATCCATCCGGCTGAATTGCTGAAAATTGCTGACCCTGGAAGTCTGCGTAAAACTTTCAGTGTGCGGATAAACAGTCTTGAGGATACCATGGGTATGTTTACAATTTATCTGGTCTTCAAAAAGAATACCATGCCCTATAACAATTTTAATTTCTATCATTTTAACCAGGAAAATGCCTGGGTGGCATCGGATTATGATATTAACCGGTGGCCTCAGAATTATCTGTTGATGCCTGTTTCAATGTCGGATGATTCGCCGTTTGCCCGCAGTGCTTCCGTAATAACCTATATGGATTATTCTGAACTCACGAAGTGGGATCATACTTTTACCGGGGACAGAGGTGATGATTACCTGGCCTTTAAGCAGGAAAAAGCCGAAATCCTTTTAAATGAGGTGGAGAAGCAATTCCCCGGAATAAGGAAAAATATTGAAACATATTACACATCAACCCCTTTAACCTGGCGTGATTATACGGGAACAAGAGCAGGTTCGGCGTATGGCCTTATAAAGGATTTTAACCGTCCTCTTGAATCGCTTATTCTGCCAAGAACTCATTTGCCAAATTTATTTCTTACGGGACAAAATAACTATGTTCATGGTATACTCGGAGTTACGATCAGTTCGGTTGTCACCTGTTCTGAATTGATAGACGAATATTATCTGGTAAATAAAATACGATCCTCATGATCAATGCTTATAGAGACGAAAAATCTTGCGTCTCTACATCTAAAAAAAATACGATCTTCGTGATCTTAGAGTGAGAAGATGAAATTTGATGTAGCAATTATAGGAAGCGGTTTGGGAGGGTTGCAGTGTGCCTATATTCTGAGCA
>DATAEX010000396.1:0-8427 GCA_036257765.1 Bacteroidales bacterium | reverse complement strand
AATCCTGATATTTACTTCCAGAGCAGGGAAGCTGCAAATCCTTTCTACAACGCATTGCCTGCAATCGTGGAAGAATATATGAATGAGGTTTCAAAACTCACCGGACGCGATTATGCACCTTTTAAATATTACGGTGCTTCCGATGCAGAAAATATTATTATCGCAATGGGTTCAGTTACAGAAACTACCCGCGAAGTTGTCGATTACCTCAATGCTAAAGGAGAAAAGATCGGCGTTATCACCGTTCATCTTTATCGTCCGTTCTCTGCAAAACACTTATTAAAAGTTGTTCCAAAGACGGTTAAAAGGATCACGGTGCTCGACAGAACCAAAGAACCCGGAGCAAACGGTGAACCTTTGTATCTCGATGTAAAAGAAGTTTTTTACGGACAGCCTAATGCTCCGTTGATTATTGGTGGCCGTTTTGGTTTGAGCTCAAAAGATACTACTCCTGTTCAGATTATCACGGTTTATGAGAATATGGCTTCAGATAAGCTTAAAATGCATTTTACAGTTGGTATCGAAGATGATGTTACAAATCTTTCGCTTCCTGTTAAGGCAGAAATAAGCATTTCTAAGAAAGGAACCTTCGAAGCCAAGTTTTATGGACTGGGCTCGGATGGTACAGTAGGGGCCAATAAGAACTCTATAAAAATAATAGGTGATTCAACCGATAAATATGCTCAGGCATACTTTGCATACGATTCTAAGAAATCCGGCGGAATAACTGTTTCGCACCTTCGATTTGGCGATCAGCCTATTCGTATGCCTTACCTGGTTGGCACACCCGATTTTGTTGCCTGTCATGTTCCTGCATATCTTGATAAGTATGATATGCTGAAAGGCATTAAAGAAAATGGTACTTTCCTTCTGAACAGCATATGGGACGAAACGGAAACCAAAAATATGCTGCCCGACAGCATGAAGAAAGTTCTTGCCCAAAAGCGCATCAATTTCTATATCATTAATGCTACAAAGATTGCAGAGGAAATCGGGCTGGGCAACAGAACCAATACCATAATGCAGTCCGCCTTCTTCAGAATAGCCAATGTAATTCCGTTTGAGGATGCCATGGCTCAAATGAAGAAAGCTGTTATCAAGACCTTCGGACGCAAGGGTGAAGAAATTGTCAATATGAATATTGCTTCGATCGACAGGGGCAGTAAAGTTACCAAAGTTGAAATTCCTGCCGAATGGGCAAAGATCGAAGTGAAGCCTAAAGTTGATACCAGGAATATACCCGACTTCATTAAAAATGTGGTCGAACCCATCAATCTCCAGAAAGGTGACGATCTTAAAGTAAGCGTATTTGCAGGTCGCGAGGACGGTACTTTCCCCGCAGGAACAACGATTTTTGAAAAACGCGGAATTGCAGTTAATGTTCCTGAATGGGTATCATCAGCATGTATACAGTGTAACCAATGTTCGTTTGTTTGTCCTCACGGTGCTATCAGACCTTATCTTTTGGATGAAAAAGAACTGGCAGGCGCACCGGCTGGTACAGTAACACTTAAAGCTATCGGAAAGGGCTTTGAAGGCCTTCAGTATCGTATGCAGGTTAGTCCGCTCGATTGCACCGGCTGCGGCGTTTGTGCTGAAGTTTGTACTTCGAAGGTGAAATCGCTCGTAATGAAGCCCCTCGGTTCTCAGTCAGCTGAAATCGGACGCTGGGATTACATGAACGAACATGTATCGTATAAAGATCACCTTGTTGAAATTGATAAATCGGTTAAAAATAGTCAGTTTGCTCAACCTCTGTTCCAGTTCTCAGGAGCATGCGGAGGATGCGGTGAAACTCCATATATCAAACTGGTTACACAGCTTTTCGGCGACAGGATGATCGTTGCCAATGCAACAGGATGTTCATCAATATACGGTGGTTCAGCTCCTTCTACGCCTTATTGCGCTAATAAAGATGGTAAAGGTCCAGCCTGGGCAAATTCTCTTTTCGAGGATAATGCTGAATATGGACTGGGAATTGCCCTTGGAGCTGAAAAACAGAGGACTAAGATCACTCGTCTAATGAAGGAAGCGATTGATAATAATCCGGGTTTATCCGAGGTTACAATTGCAGCATTCAAAGAATGGATCGATGCCAAAGCTGAAGCCCGGGCTTCAAAAGCATCGTCACTCAAAGTTATTGAAGCTCTTTCAAAAGAAAAGAATCCTCTTGCCGGGGAAATTCTTGATCTCCAGCAATACCTGATAAAGAAATCAATCTGGATTTTCGGTGGTGATGGATGGGCTTACGATATAGGATACGGCGGCCTTGATCATGTTCTGGCATCAGGGGAAAATGTTAATGTCCTTGTTGTCGACACTGAAGTTTATTCCAACACAGGAGGACAGGCATCCAAATCGACGCCAATAGGTGCAGTTGCCAAATTTGCCGCCGCAGGTAAGAGGGTACGGAAGAAGGACCTCGGTGCGATGGCCATGACCTATGGTTACGTTTATGTTGCCCAGGTTGCCATGGGAGCCAGCCAGAATCAGTATCTTAAAGCTCTTCGGGAAGCAGAAGCCTATCCCGGTCCTTCACTGATCATCGCATACGCACCCTGTATCAACCACGGCCTGCGTGCAGGAATGGAAAAATCCCAGGAAGAACAGAAAATGGCTGTTGATGCCGGTTACTGGCAACTTTACAGATACAATCCGTTGCTCGAAAAAGAAGGAAAGAATCCGTTCGAATTGGATTCAAAAGAGCCTGACTGGACAAAATTCCAGGAATTCCTGAACGGCGAGGTACGTTATACTTCATTGAAGAAAGCTTTTCCAAAAGAAGCAGATGAATTATTCCTGGCAGCAGAGGAAAATGCAAAATGGAGATATAATAGCTACAGGCGCCTTGCATCAATGGAATATTCAGTTCAGAATAAGTAGATTGAACGATATTAAATCAGTGACCCCGCCAAAAAGTGACGGGGTCTTTTTGTTTTTCTTAACTTTGCCGGAAAAATTGGGACGGATAATAGGAATTGACTATGGACGTAAGCGCACTGGAATTGCAGCAACCGATCCGATGCAAATCATAGCAAACAGCATTACCACAATTGCATCCCGGGAGGTTTTGAAATTCCTGTTGAATTATACTCAGAATGAAGTTGTGGAAGCATTTGTGATAGGATATCCGCGACAGATGAACAATAAACCGTCGGAAGCTGTTAAGTTCATTGATCCGTTTATAGCACAGTTGAAAAAAGCGTTTCCTGATAAAGAAATTATTCTGATGGATGAAAGATTTACATCGAAAATTGCTTTTCAAACTATGATTACAGGCGGCGTTAAAAAAAAGGATCGTCAGAACAAAGCATTGCTCGATTCTATCAGCGCCACAATAATTCTGCAGTCCTATTTGGAGCAAAGGAATTATCGGAAAAATTTGTAATTCAAACTCCAAACTCAAATATCAAGTAGAATAAAATGATCTATCCCATTGTAGTATATGGTTCTCCGATTCTGAGACAGATAGCTAAAGCAATCAGACCTGAAGAGTACCCCAATATTAAGACACTTGTTTCAGATATGTTTGATACCATGTATAAATCTGATGGAATGGGACTTGCTGCTCCTCAGATTGGAAAATCCATAAGAATTTTTGTGGTTGATGCTACATCTCTGGCGGATGAAGATCCCACGTTAAGCGATTTCAAAAAAGCCTTTATTAACCCAAGTCTTGAGTTATTAGGAGAAGAAACCATTGTGATGAATGAAGGTTGCCTGAGCATTCCGAAGATCCGCGAGGATGTAGAAAGAAAAAACAAAATTAAGATTACTTATTACGATGAGGATTGGAATTTACATGTAGAGGAATATGAGGGCTTAAAAGCACGGGTAATTCAACATGAATACGATCACCTCGACGGCGTGCTTTTCGTAGATCGTATAAACCCTCTAAGGCGCAAATTGCTAAAGAGTAAGCTAAATGATATATCCCGCCTTAAGGTGGATAACCTGCCGTACAAAATAAAAGTCCTCAGGTAGTTACGAGTGACGAGTAACGAGTAACGAGTAACGACTCGTCACTTAAATAGCTCGTCACTCACCCGTCACTCGTCACTCGTCACTTGTCACTGACTCCTAAATAACCGGATACCTTCTGAATATCTGGTCCGACCTCAATAAAAGATCAATATATTGTGCACGTTTATAAACAAACGGATCATTTATTTTCTTATTTGAGAGCCTACCTCTGAAATCGGTTATAGTGTTATAATTCTTAGATTCCATCCAGCTTTCAATATCCTTTAACATTGTGCCAACATATTCCACTTTGTTTTTATATACTGTACTGACAACCTGTACGCAGTCGGCTCCGGCAAGTATCATTTTGACCACGTCTGCACCCGTATAAATCCCTGTATTTGCACAAATTGAACCGTTAATGGTGTCATAGATAAGACCTGCAAATCTCAGGCTCAACTTATGATCCTCGGGGTTGCTCAGGTTAAAAGGTGAGAAGTGTGCCTGCTTATCGATGTCAATATCAGGCTGGAAAAGTCGGTTAAACAATACAAAGCCGTTGACTCCCATTTTATCCATTCGGGAAATAATATTCAGAGGATTGGCATAAAATGGGCTAAGCTTCACGCTTACCGGTATTTTAACGTTAGCAAGTACCTCTTTAAGTACGTCAAGCTGTTGAACTGTAATATCCCGGCCATCGGTATCCACATCGCGTGGTACATAAAAGAAATTCAGTTCAAGAGCGTCAACTCCCGTTTGTTCAATAAGCTTTGCATATTCAACCCACGATTCCTTATAAATTGCGTTAAGGCTTGCTATGACGGGAATTTTAACGTTTTCCTTAACTTTTCGGAGACTGACAAGATGCTCCTCCGGACCGGCATGTTCAACTGTGGGGAATAATTTGACACTTTCTGCATTCCTGTCATTATATTCATCAAGTGCGTCATCCAGCTGCGCGGATTCAAGCTGAATCTGTTCCTCGAACAGTGATTTGTAAACAATGGCAGCAGCGCCCGACTGCTCAGCTCTTTTAACATTATCAAGTTTGGTAACAAGATTACTTGCTCCGATAATTACGGGATTTTTCAATTCGATCCCGAGATATTTTGTCCTTAAATCAACCATGCTGAAATATTTTAGTTATTAGTAAAAACGTTAAGCCCGCTTTAGATTTATGAATTAATATCCACTAACGCTACAAATGACGGTATTGTTTAACGTGTTTGAAATATTATATTGCCGTTTAAAAAAAATCCGCTAAATTTCAGATTACCGGAAAGTTACATGATATGCAGTTTAGTTCAGTCTTGCGTATAAATCCTTTTGCACGGCTCCTCCTTTTTTACCTGTCAGGGATTGTATTGGCTTCTAAAACTGATGTACATGCATCGCTTTGGATCTGGATAACCGGACTTTCATTGATGGTTTCTTTATGCCTGCTGATATTCATTTCTTACAGACCTTTATTTCAAACCGATAGAAATACAGGAATTATTACCTGTTTAATATTTATTCTGGCAGGCTTTCTCAGTTATAATATTTACAATGTCAACAGTGAAAAATTAAAACAAAGTTCTGGACTTAAATACACAGTAATGATGCAGATAAATGAACCGGTTTCGGAAACTGAAAAATCGGTAAAATGCATTGCAGGCATTAAACGTATTTACAATGGCGAAGAAAAAAACAGACGCAAACAAAAAATCCTTGTGTATTTTGCCAAAGATTCTCTTGCTAAACAATTGCGTCCCGGGGATAAGCTGATTTGCAGAATTAAACTCAGCGAAATTCCTGTCCCGGTGAATCCGGATGAATTTGATTATAGCAGGTACCTGGCAACCAAAAATGTATTCAATCAAACATTTGTTCCTTCCTCCTCGTGGCATTTATTACCCAATAGAACCCTGTCTATGAGGGCACTTTCGTATCATTTCCGTCAGACTCTGCTGGACAAATACAGTAAGACTAACCTTAATCCCGCTTTGCTTAGTATTTTGTCGGCTATAACTCTTGGTTATAAAAGCGAACTTGATCTTCATACCCGTCAGGTGTTCTCGAAAGCAGGAGTTATGCACGTAATGGCACTTTCAGGATTCAATGTAGCCGTTATTGCTTTTGCTGTTAATTATCTGCTCTTTTTCTTCAGCCGGATTAATCATGGAAGTCTTATTAAGGCAGTATTAGTTATCCTGTTTATCTGGCTATTTGCCTTTATTACCGGTCTTTCTCCCTCAGTCACAAGAGCATCTTTAATGATATCACTGGTCCTTACCGGAAAAGAAATGCACCGGAAGCTGAACGTGACAAATATCCTCTATGCCTCAGCCTTTATCCTGCTTGCTTTTTCTCCGGCCTTAATATATGACCTGAGTTTTCAATTATCTTTTGCGGCGGTATTCGGCATAATAATCTTTCAGCCGGCCTTAAACCACCTGATGCATTTCAGAATTAAAATAGTCGAAAAGATTTGGCAGTTATTCACTGTTTCATTAGCGGCACAGTTTGCCACCATGCCACTCACTCTTTATTATTTTCATCAGTTTCCTGTATATTTCTGGATAACCAATTTATATGTTGTGCCACTTGTATCCGTTATAATATGTGCTGCTGGAGTTTTTTTGCTTGTTTCGTTCATTAATCCTCTTATGGTTCTGACCGGAAAAATACTCGCTTTTCTGGTAACGACACTATATAAGAGTATTATAATTATTGAAATTATGCCCTTTGCGGTTGTCGAAAATATCAGAATTAATTCACTTCAACTTATGCTGATGCTGTTTATTTTAATGCTCATAGCACTGTTCATTTTTTATAGACGAGCAGCATATGTAATAATAACATTATGTGTAATTGTGCTCCTTCAGATTTCAGGTTTAATCAATATATACAAAATCAATCATCAGCAAATCCTGCTTGTCGGACACATTAAGAATACTTCCGTTATTAATTTAACAGAAGGCAGGAATTCGCTGCTCTTCACATCATATAGTCTTAAGGACGATAATCAGAAAATTAAGTATTCACTGGGTAATTTTTGGGTTAGACGGGGAATATCCGATCATAAGATCAGACATGAACATCTTCCGGTTCATAATATAATATTTTCATTTGCTGATAAGAAAATTGAAATCTTAAACACTCAAAGGATACCTGATAAGCCTGAGCATGCTGATGTTCTTATAATAACCGGGAAAGTCAGCGCCGACTCAAATTTAATTTCGATTATTTCTCCCGGCATGGTAGTTACCGATTGTTCGGTGCCGGAATATAAAGCCCGAAGATGGGAATCAATTTGTAAGAAGACTGAAACTCCATGCTGGATAGTGTCGAAACAAGGAGCGTGGTATATTGAGAATAAAGGGAATATTAAAGATCGACAACACCAATTCCTTGCCGGACTATTAATGGAACGTGTCCTGTGCAATCAATCACTGTAGAAGGTACATTCTTGCCATATCCTCCATTAATAACTGCATCGACAAGATTTTGATAGTCATCATAAATTAGTTCGGGATCGGTTGTATAATCAAGCAATTCATCCTTATCGTGAATTGATGTGGTAAGTATTGCATTGCCTAATTCCCTGACTAATTCTGTAATTATCAGGTTATCTGGTATCCTTATTCCAATTGTTTTCTTTCTCGATCTGAAGATCCTGGGTACATTACTACTGGCTTCGAGAATAAAAGTAAACGGCCCGGGCAGGCATTGTTTCATGAGTTTAAAAGTAGTGTTGTTTACGTGTTTGGCATAATCTGTAAGCTGACTGAGACTATGACAGATAAATGAAAAATTTGCTTTTTCTATATTGATGCCTTTTATGCGCGCAACCCGTTCAACTGCCTTATTGCTGTATATGTCGCACCCCAGTCCATATACGGTCTCGGTAGGAAATACCAAAACTCCGCCATCCTTCAGCATTTCAACAGCTTTTTGAATCTGACGTTGACCGGGAGTTTCAGGATGTATTTTCAGGAGCATGCCGTAATTATCGGATGGCAAAGATAATTATTGTTGCCATCAATAATATTCGTATTCATACTTTGTAAGTACCCTGTATTTTGTAGAGGGATAAAACGTTTCGGCATTAATGCATAATCCACGATCATCATATTGGTAGGTTATCCGGTTGAAATCTTCTGCTGCTTTTCTTCTCCACTTGATTTCAGTAATATCGCCGTCTGCATTATACGCCATGCTTTTTTTAACAAATTTCAGATTCCCCGGAGATTCTTCGGTTACTTCGGTGAGGGAACCTGCAGAAGTATAATTATAGGTATTCCGAACAGTCATTTTATTAAGCTTATATTTTGCTTCTTCTTTAAGCTTTCTTTTATCATCGTAATTGTATGTTTTTTTCTCAAGAGGATCCTGGCTGGCCCCGTAAACCGATTCTTCTATCAGGTTTCCGCGCGCATCGTATATCAGGATCAGCTTTGAAGTCAATACTCCGGTCCT
>DATAEX010000529.1:0-3975 GCA_036257765.1 Bacteroidales bacterium | reverse complement strand
GGTGTTATGCTGAGATCACCGCTCGCTCTGACCGAACTATTGATTTTTTTTTCATGTCCTGGTTTTGTATAATTCCAGGAATAATCGATGTTAACTGACCAGGGTATGTCGAAATTGACATAATCGCTTCGTATGGAACCTCCCGTTTCGTCATAAAGATCGCTGACATCATCCATGCCCGCTCCTTCATCAATGTCAGTTTTACCACCGGCGTCTTCGGTTTCATCTTTTTTGCCGGCAGATGATTGCAAACGGAACCCCATACTAATCTGGGCACGGGTTAGTCTGAAAAGTTTTCCTGTTTCATTTAACAAAAAATTGTCGGTTACACGTCCTTGTTCATCAAGGGCATAAGGATCGAACGTAGAAGAAAATTGCAGTTGCAGGTTTCGGTTGAAAAGCGTACTGCGGCCGGTCATATTTACCGGAGCCCATTTATTTACTGGTGCAAATGGACGATAGCTTGTTGAAAAATCCAGGTTATCCAGTATTACCACTTTCTTTCCCTTTCCGGTTGTATCATCCTTTGAACGTACCTTCATTTCGAGATTGTTGCCTAAAGCTAAGGAGACGGATCCGCTTTTGCCGCTTACTGTCGGAGTTGGATTCACCTGATGCTCATAAATAGAATATTCAGTGTAACTGGTTCGTTGCGTTATGGATGAACTTTCAGCATAACTGCGATAATAATCCGGCACAAGATTTCCCATATCAGGAGTAAAACTGAATGATGCACTTGGGGTAAGTACGTGCCGTACGGCCATTATTTTAGAATTCTCTTTGGTTGATTCAAACATGCCATAGAGCTTTGGAGCTGCCCTAAGAGAAAGGGAAGTCGCAAAAGCATGAGCATAAGTGATTTTTCTGATTGTATCGGTTTTAATTATATCGAAAATGGATGAATCGCGACCAATCGATTTGCGGATATAATAAGGAAATAAGGCCCCGTTATAACTAACTGTGGGTGTAACGTTGATGATCTTAAAGATTTTTATATTGGAAAGTGAAATTGGAATTGTATGGGAGAACCCGTTTTCCATTTTCTTGAATATTTCTTTTGTAAATACCAATGAATCATCAATATCAGTTACGCGATTTAAAAGCTTTGAAGCGTAGCTTACCTGTATATTTTCGAGCCAGTTATAATCGCCGCTTGATTTCTTACCCCTGAAAGGATATACTCTTTCCATATTAAAGTTAACGCTGGGCAGCGTGAGATTTACGGTCCGGGTCCTCGTGTTTTGTGCTCCGTTAAGGTTAGCGGTCAAATTAAACGGTGTACCGGGCCATCTTTTTGAAAATGCAATACTTGAATTCTTCTGATTCTGCAAAATATTTTTAAAACTGGTTCCCTGTTGCTTTTCAAAAGAACTCGTTGAGAAATCCACACTGGCTCTGAAAGTGCGTGTGGGATTGGCCTTGGCATCCTGGCTATGTGACCAGTTAACCTTAAAATCCTTGCTGGTTTGTTCACCAGGATCATCATTAATCCTGTTTATAAAGAATTGAGCAGAAAATAATCCGTTATACTTATAATTCTTAACATAATTTGAAACCGTTTGTAGTCCCCAGGTACCTCTTGAATAGATTGACCCCGCAACGGAAAAGTCAAGGTAATCGTTGATGGCAAAATACCAGCCTCCGTTTTCAAGACCAAATCCCCGTCGCTGTTCATCCCTGAATTCCGGTACCAGGAATCCTGATGTTCGTTTGTTTGTATTGGGAAAAAAACCAAATGGCAAAGCCAGAGGCAGGGGTATATCTTCAAAAACAAGGTATGCCGGACCGCTGATTGTTCTTTTTCCGGGGATGGATATTGCCTTTGTAAGTGCTATGTGAAAATGTGGGTGATCCGCATCACAAGTGGTATACTTGCCTCCCTTAACATGAATTTCACCATCGGCGAGCCGTTTGGTCTGCGAGCTGTGCAAGTACCCTTCACCCTGTTGTGTAACTATATGTTTAATTATGGCTTTTTTTGTTTCGAAATTGTAACGCATGGTATCGAAAACAAATTTTTCCGTTCCCTGTGTAAATTCGGGCTGCCCGGATAATTTCCCGGCAGAGTCAATAGCTCCGGCTGCCATAGCTACCTTGGTGTTATAATCAAATTCGATATAATCTCCGGTCAGTCCTATTTCCTGAACAGGATATTTAACCTCTCCCTGATCAAATAAGTATACCTTCTGTCCTGTAACTGAAAAGATAAGTGAGTCCTCGGCAGAATAAGTTATTTCACCCTCAAGCAGGGGCTTCTTCGCGGCAGCAGTATCCGCAATACCTGTATCGGCCTTGTTCAGAAGAGTGTCAACAGCAATGATAATGGAATCTGGCTGTGAAAGGGGATTGACAGGTTCCTGTGCAATAGAAGGATGAATACTGAAAACAGGAAAAAAACAATACAGAAGCCTTAAATAAAAACGGGAAAGATAATATTTTATAATATTTTGATGTTTGAATGAAAACATAAGAACTTAGTTCCCGAAAAATGCGGCTTACTGAATCAAATAGAAATGCTAATTTTGCAAACACATACGGATCATTGGCTGCAAAGCTAATAAAATAACGTGTTGAAATGAATAAAAAATATCCGCTGGTAATTTTACAAGCGCTTTTTATATTTTTTTATGTTTTCTTTCTTTCGACCGTCATTGTGATGGCTCAGCCTGCTGAAAGCGGATATCGGCTGAAAACAGTAGTAATTGACGCTGGTCATGGCGGAAAAGACCCTGGATCATTGGGAAAGAAGACCACAGAAAGTAAAGTGGTTTTGGGAATTGCCTTAAAACTCGGAAAATATATTGAACAAAACCTGAAAGAGGTAAAGGTGATTTATACCCGGAAGACTGATGAGTTTGTGGAACTTCACAAACGCGCAGAGATAGCCAACACCAATAAGGCTGATCTTTTTATCTCAATTCATGCCAACGGAAATGATAATCATCAGGTCACCGGTACTGAAACATTGGTGCTGGGAACCATCAGAGCCGGAGAGAATTTTGAGGTCGCCAAAAAAGAGAACTCTGTAATTCTGCTTGAAGATAATTACCAGGAAAAATATGAAGGGTTTGATCCCAGCTCTCCTGAATCGTATCAATCATTCTCACTGGTTCAGGATCTTTACCTTAAGAAAAGCGTGAACTTCGCTGCTCTGGTGCAGGAACAGTTCAGGGACAGAGCACAACGTAAGGACAGAAGTGTAAAACAACAGAGCTTGCTGGTACTGGCAAGGACAGCCATGCCGGGCGTGCTTATCGAAACAGGTTTCATTACTAATCCGGATGAAGAAAAATACCTTATGTCGGAACAGGGACAGGATTATCTTGCATCTGCCATTTACAGAGCTTTCAGGGATTACAAGGATGTTGTTGAATCGAGATCTTCTCTTATAGCTTCTTTGGGAAAGCATCCCGATGACGATAGTGTCGTTTCAGTTTTAGAAGCATCCACTTCGCCGGTCAACAATCCTGAAAATATCTCAGATGCAGCTCCTGCAGATGTAACAGGTCAGACAAACGTTCAGGCTGAATTTAAGAAAGAAGCAGAAATCGTTTCAGAGAATATCAGTAAACCTGAAATTTACTTCAAAGTTCAGATTGCGGCATCTACCAGACGCTTTCCTCTTACATCAACTCTGTTTAAGGGTGAGAAAGATGTAAAAGAATATATTGTCGGAAAAATGTATAAATATGCTGTGGGACAAAGCAAATCATTTGAGGAGATCGTTGCTTACAGCAAAGAGGTAAGGCAGAAATTTCCGGACGCATTTGTGATTGCAATTCGAGATAACGAAATTATTCCTTTGCAGCAGGCCCTTAAAGAAAATAAATGATGATGATTTATTAAAGACTAAACACCTACTAATGAAACTCTCCAGAGAATTCAAAATCGGATTTGTCGCCCTTGTTGCCATTGCCCTTGCAATTTGGGGAATCAATTACCTGAAGGGACTTAACATTTTCCGTTCAACAGATC
>DATAEX010000518.1:0-2792 GCA_036257765.1 Bacteroidales bacterium | reverse complement strand
GTCCATCGCCATTCAAAGCACTCAGGTTGAATTTATAGGTGCCATCCGAGATATTGCGGTATATTATACTGTTGAGCCTGGTTAGTTCAACCTGTTGATCATATCCTTCCATGAATATTCTGTAAGTGACCATATCCGGCTCTTTCTGACTTACCGCATTATAATCAATTTCTATGGTGTATTTTCCGGGCTTCAATACAATCCGACGTGTGCTGAATTCAACTTCTTCATTATTGATCCTTAATGATGTAATTTCCGGAATCAGTGGAATATCCCTGGTTTCTTTCGTCTGGTCAATAATTATTATCCCCTTTTTTGTGCCAAGCCAAATTCGGCCCTCATCGTCTCTGGACGCTGCCTTTACATTGAAAATGATTTTCTCCCCTGATTGGTCAAATTTATCAAACGTACGTACGAAGAAATTCTTAATATCTACTCTGCTCAATGCATCCTGATGAACTACCCAAACATGTTCACGGCTATCGGTGATCAGTGCGTGACAAAAATCGGAATACAGCCCGTTCTGTGAAGTAATGACTACCAGCGAATCGCCATCTATCCTGTAAAGTCCGCTTCCGAATGAACCTGCCCAAAGGAAAGATCTTTCATCTGTAGTAAAATCGCTGAACGATAAACCCGAACTTCCGGTATTGATATTGAGCCGTTTTACTGATTTCTCACTAATATAGGCCAGTATGTTGCTTCGGCTGCATATCCATATTTTACCTGTTGAGTCAGCATATAATCCATTAATTGAATTGTGGGGAAGCCCGCTTCCTATAGTATACCATTGTATTTGATAATCAGATATTCTTACTCTGCAAATACCTTTCTTTGTACCAATCCAAATAAAACCTCCGGATGCTGTGAGAGAAGTTATTGATTTTTCAAGACTTCCAGAATTGATATTGATTTTCTTTAATCGTGAGGAACTATCCAGCACAAACATGCCATCCGTTTCAGTACCTATCCAAAGATTTCCTTTGTTATCAGTACAAAGCGAAGTAATCTTATCATTGAACGTGTTTTTATAATAACTTATATTGCCTTTCAGATCAGTCTTTATCAAACCCTTCTCAGTGCCTATCCATGCATGTTGTCCATCATGACAGATAGCTGTAACATCACGGCCATATAAATCATAGTCTAAATTTATTATCCTAAAAACTCTGTTACTGATGCGGGTGAGCCCGCTGCCATATCCACCAATCCATATATTTCCTTCAGTACCGGCAAATACAGCTTTAACATTTTCACCGGTATATTCTTTAAACTCCGATTTTTTCCCATGTTCGTCAATACTTACCAGTCCATTGCCGAAGGTAGCTATCCACAAAATATTATTCTGATCTTCATGTATAGCCTGAACCTCCGTAAAACCCTGAATCTGTCCGATGATATCCATGTCATTATTCAGAATAAAAATCCCCTCATTTGCTGTGGCAGCATAGTAACCTTCGCCGGAGACTTTCTTTATGATTTTGACAATCTGCATTCCATCAGTCTCCGGAAATTTCTTTAACTCAATAATTTCTCCCGGTGATTTAATTTCGGATAAAAGAAGTCCCGAACCGGTTCCGATAAGAATTCTGTTTTTTCCGGCAAACTGAAAAGTAAGAACACTCTTACTTGCTTTAAATGACAGCTCTTCAATAACACGTTTATGATTAAGTTTTAAAAATTGTCCGTTATAATAACTCATCCAAACATTCCCGTTTTCATCCTTTCCAAAGCAGGATACTGGTCCCTGATCTCCGGCATTCACCGCATATTTCGAGAACACCTTACCATTAAAGAATGAAACCGTCCCGTTCATGTGACCAAACCACATATTTACACCATCGTTGATACTTGACGAAATGAAATTATCTGACAATGAATCTTCAGTTGTATAAATTTTGAAAATTTTACCATCGAAACGTATCAGACCGTCCCCCGTTCCTATCCAAATATATCCAAGGCTATCCCTTGAAATAGTATATATGTATGCTTCACTGACGGCTTTGTTATCACTGAAATTAGTTATTTCATATTCCTGTGAATGTAACTTTATGTATATTGGATTTAATAAAATAAGAAGCAGGATGTATTTTATATGTTTATTAAAATCCATAATCCCGTTATTTCATCCGGATCTTAGGTGCATATACCGGCACACCGCCGATAGGAACCACGTAGAAAGGAAGTGAAACTCCATATTGATTTCTAATCGCAATCACTACATTATTATTCCTTACCTGTTGTTCCTGGTTTTTCAGAAACTGGATTTCGATGGTTGAGTTTTTTTCTTCATCCACAATGGGAAACCTCCTTATAATCCAGTTATTTTCACCCGAAACCGGACATTGAATGCCGTTTTTTGCAATGGAATAAATTCTTATCATGCCATCAGAATCCCAATCAAAATTCGATACTTCAATGGATATGGTTTCACCATCGATATAAGGATAGATCTGGCATACATGTTTCTGATCATCAGAAAGTCTGAAATGGTATTTATAGGTAAATAAATTTCCACCCTCAACGGCAATGTTTTCGCGGGGACTTGAACTTAGAAAGTATTTATATATGTTACCATCATCTCCTGATTTTCCTTGTGCAATTATTTTAAAAACGCGTCCTCCCAGCTTTTCTGCAAATTCGCCCTCAGCCGGATTGAATGGACCGAGTGTATACCACTTTTTATTGAATTCGGGATCATTACCAAATGACCTCGAGCCCAACATAATACCACTCCTGTAATTTCCTTTTGGATGAATGCTTTGTGCCGAAGTATCAGACCAGCAACCCTT
>DATAEX010000395.1:0-4697 GCA_036257765.1 Bacteroidales bacterium | reverse complement strand
CCTTCGCAGCAACAATCACATCTACCTTATTGATAAAAGAGTCGGTTTTTTGCTGTACTTCATCGAATGATTCTTTTTCAACATCTTCAGGGAGGCCGTTCTTCAACATTTTTTTCAATTCTTCATTGGCGTCGCGACGTGCATTACGGATGGCCACCTTGGTATTTTCACCGAACATTTTTACCTGTTTAACCAGGTTCTTTCTCCGTTCTTCAGTTAACGGAGGTATATTGAGGCGGATTATTTCGCCATTATTCATGGGAGTTAGTCCGATATTGGCATACAGTATCGCTTTTTCAATTGTTTGAAGCATCGATTTATCCCATGGCTGGATAACAATGGTTTTTGGATCGGGAGTTCCTATATTGGAAACCTGTGAAAGGGGAGTTACCGCACCATAATAATCAACTGTAATTCCGTCGAGGATGGTAGGGGTTGCCTTTCCGGCACGGACATGTATAAGTTCATCCTCGAGATGGCGGATTGCTTTTTCCATTTTTTCCTGCGCTAATTCCACGCATAGCTGGGCTTCTTCTTCCATTTATTTAAGGTTTTGAACCAATTAATAACAAATTTAGTTGATCATAATGAAATTACAAGCAAAATTATCAGCCCTCTCAACATTGGAAGGCAAGCTGCTATTCTACCAATTTATAAAGTTCCTCCAGATTGGGTGACAAAATAATCTCCGTTCTTCTGTTCTTTTGCCTTGCATCTGTTGTTTTGGCAGGATCAACGGGCTGATACTGGCTCCGGCCGGCACTTGTCAGTCGTTGAGGATTGATAGAAGAGTTTTCAAGCAATATTCTGACAATAGATGTAGCTCTCAGAACGCTAAGATCCCAGTTATCCTTATAAACCGACCCCGTGATAACAGGCACATCATCGGTATGGCCTTCGATCATCACGTTAATATCCTGATTTTGTTCAAGCACCGCTGCAAGTTTTCTGAGTGCCGATGCTCCTTTTGGATCCACTGCAGTGCTTCCGCTTTTGAATAAAAGCTGCTCCTCCAGTGATACATATACTTTGCCATTCCTTTGAGAAATGGTTAGACCCTGATTTTCGAATCCCAGCAAGGCGTCGGAAACTTTTTTTCTCAGCGATGCAACAGCAGCCTGCTGTTCCTGCAACACCTGTTCAAGCTCAGCAAGCCTTGCATTCCTTTGCTCCAGTTCCTTCTGGATCCGGTCAAGTTCACTTTTCCTTGCATTTACATCGGCTGAAAGTTTATTCAGATCGTTTTCCCTCTTTTGCAAATCAACCTGAGAGGACTGAAGATCGGTCATAAGTCGCTTGATTTCAACTTCACTGCCTTTCATCAGCGCCTGCTGTGCCTCTTTAAGATCATTGTAATCGCTTTTCAGAATAGCATTCTGCCTGTTCAGCCTGGTTACCTCTTCCTGCCATTTGATTGTATCCCGGCCAGCCCTTGCAAGATCTCTCTGTGCGCGTGCCAGTTTTGCTGATAATTCCCGGTTATCGACTGACAACTTCTCGTTCTCAGCTCTCAGCATATCCCGTTCTTCACGGCATGACATGGTTTCTGACTGCAATGCCTTGAATTTTGTAGGTGGAACGCATGACCAAGCCAACATGATGGCCAGCGGTATTATTACTGATTTCTTCATCTTTACCATATTTTGTATGTGCTCTAAATTAGCATCACCGTCAATATATTCAAGTTAAATAACCAATAAATTATTAACTTTGGTTCCTTAAAAAAACAAATATCAGAGGGATATTCCCTGCCAGTAAGTTGATCTCTCCTGATGATGGACCAATATAAAGTAAAGCTGCTCGATCAGATTATATATCCTGCCGACCTCAGGAATTTTGATAAAAAAAAATTACCGCAGATTTGCGATGAACTGCGACAATTCATAATTGAGCAGTGTTCTTCAAACCCGGGACATCTTGGTGCAAGCCTGGGTGTAGTTGAATTAACCGTTGCCCTTCATTATGTTTATGATACTCCTGACGACCAGCTTATATGGGACGTAGGCCATCAGGCATACGGCCATAAAATTCTTACAGGGCGCAGGCAGGTTTTTAATACAAATCGCATGTACAAGGGCATCAGCGGTTTTCCCCGCATGGCCGAAAGTGAATATGATGCTTTTGGAACCGGCCATTCTTCCACATCAATTTCAGCAGCGCTTGGAATGGCAGTCGCAGATCGCCTGCAGGGAATTAAAAGAAACATTGTTGCGATCATTGGCGATGGGTCGCTTACCGGAGGTCTGGCATTTGAAGGACTGAACAACGCCGGAATGGAGAAAACCGATTTGCTGGTTATCCTCAATGATAATAATATTGCCATAGATCCTAATACCGGTGCGCTTAAGGAATACCTCACCGACATCACCACATCACGGACCTACAACCGCGTTAAAAAAGAGCTTTGGTCTCTTTTTGGTAAAATAAATAAAATAGCACCCCACGCGCGGGAATACGCTCAGAAATTGGAAAACGGTCTCAAATCAATTTTAATGCATCAGAGTAATCTTTTTGAGGCTTTAAAATTCAGGTATTTTGGACCGATTGACGGGCACGATGTACTTCATCTTACCGAATTGCTCGAGGACATGAAGAATATCCCCGGGCCCAAACTCCTGCATGTTCTTACCGTTAAGGGCAAAGGATTCCCGCTGGCTGAAAGAAACCAGACTATATATCATGCTCCCGGCAAATTTAATCCTCAGACAGGTGCTCTTGTTCATTCCGGGACCGATGATTCAGAACCGCCGCTTTACCAGGATGTTTTTGGAATTACTCTGCTTGAACTGGCAAAACAGAACGATAAGATAGTAGGGATCACACCGGCCATGCCATCAGGTTGCTCACTCAAAATTCTCATGAATGAAATGCCTCACAGGGCCTTTGATGTGGGTATTGCCGAACAACATGCCGTTACTTTTTCTGCCGGTCTTGCAGCCCAGGGGATTATTCCCTATTGCAATATCTATTCTTCTTTCCTGCAAAGAGCATACGACCAGGTTATTCATGACGTGGCACTTCAAAAATTACCGGTAATATTTTGTATCGACAGGGGAGGCATAGTGGGGGCCGATGGTGCGACACATCAGGGAATTTTCGATATCGCATACCTGAGAAATATCCCAAACATGATAGTCAGTGCACCTATGGATGAAAACGACCTAAGGAATTTACTTTACACTGCTCAGCTGAAGGATCATGGTCCGTTTGCAATCCGATATCCCCGTGGCAGAGGCAGAACCACCGACTGGCGAAAGCCTTTTACCGAAATCAAAGTAGGCAGAGCCAGATTGCTCCGGCCTGGTAAGGATATTGCAGTGCTGACAATCGGAAATACTGGAAATCTTGCACTTGATGCACTTGATCGACTTGAAGCAGAAAATATTGAAGCAGAACACTGGGATATGCGTTTTGCCAAACCTTTAGATACGGAGTGCCTCCATGGTGTTTTCCGGAATTTTAAAAATGTGCTTACAGTTGAGGATGGTATATTGGCCGGAGGATTTGGCAGTTCAGTTATTGAATTTATGATTGATAATGGTTATCAGTCAAATGTAAGACGACTCGGTGTGCCCGATACCTTTGTTGAGCATGGTTCACAGACCGAATTATATAAAGAATGCGGGTTTGATTCCGACAGTATTTATCATACAGTGAAACAAATGATATCGCGTAAGGTATATTCCGAGGCGTTATGAACCTACCTGATTTTGGACATAAAAAAGAAGGTACCCCCCTCATCCACTAATCCGCTTATTTTGCCAAACCGGGGCTCCTGGCTGCTTGTCTGTTTTACGGCTTCAGTAACTTTGTTAACAACGGTTTCTATGGGGAGGCAGGCATTAGGGCTGTTGGCCAGAACACTTGCAAAGGTTTTAGTAAATTGCGACTGATCAGAGGCAATCTCGTAACCTGCAGAAGTAAAAGCCTGTGCTGATTTAAATTTTACAGCCTCCCAATTACTGCAGTTTTTTTCCTGGGGAGTTTCACGCATGGCCTGATTGAAAGTAGCCCCTGATTCACAGGCATCACTTATCACAAGGTTGTGAGTCAGAATATTACTGAACGACTGTATGGATGCACGCAGTGCATTCAGATTATAATATGTGAATTCATCATCCCGCCTGGCATCAGTGGGTATCCAGAAGCCCGTTTCGTTAAAATACTTTCCATGTCCTGCATACCAGATCATGAGAGAATTGACCTTATTACTGCGTAAAAGATCCCTGAGTTCAATAGAAAAGAATCGTTCCATTTCCTTTTTGGTCATATCCTCTTTGAGAATGATCTTATGGATATCATATCCCGACAGGGCCGACCTCATAAGTGATACATCATGTGAAGGTCCCTCCAGGCTTGGGAACGTTTCATAGTTGGAATTTTCTATAAATACAACCCATGTTCTTCCCATCGGATTTTCTTCGAGCATGGAAACGCCTTCACGATTCAGAACATAGGCAAAGGTGGAATCATTTCCAAATACATCGGTGGCAGTTACATTGAACTTATTTTTGTTAGAAACATTGATAATCGCAGTAAAGGAAGGATTAAGTTCATCAATGGCAAAGCTTGCTGTGACGCCCTCAATTAGAATAGACTGGATCTTGCTTTCATCAGTGATTTTGCCTTCAATGTACAAACTTGGATTATCCGTATCCAGATATATTTCTCCGTTGTCTGACGCGTAAGGTGCAAGT
>DATAEX010000512.1:0-4960 GCA_036257765.1 Bacteroidales bacterium | reverse complement strand
GTCCATGACCGGCAGAAATGCCTTTTGAGATGATAGTGCTTTTGCTGTTTTTACCTATATGGATCATTTTAGTACCGGTATCCGCCTGCTGGTAATTATTGGTTACCGCAACCGAATAAAACTCTCCTGTTGTATTGTTACCGCGGAGAATACAGCTGGGGTATTTCCATGTAATGGCTGAGCCTGTTTCAACCTGAGTCCAGGAGATCTTAGAATTGTCACCTTTACAAATTCCACGTTTTGTAACGAAATTGTAAATACCTCCCTTCCCGTTCTTATCACCGGGATACCAGTTCTGAACTGTTGAATACTTTACTTCTGCGTTCTCGTGAGCGATCAGTTCAACGACTGCAGCATGAAGCTGATTCTCATCTCTCATAGGTGCTGTACAGCCTTCGAGGTAACTTACATAGGCATCATCTTCAGCAATCAGAAGAGTACGCTCAAACTGGCCTGTATTAGCAGCATTAATTCTGAAATAGGTTGATAATTCCATAGGACAGCGTACTCCTTTTGGAACATAACAGAATGAGCCGTCACTGAAAACCGCCGAATTTAATGATGCGAAATAGTTATCAGTATAAGGTACCACGCTGCCGAGATATTTTTTAACCAGGTCGGGGTATTCCCGGATTGCTTCGCTCATGGAACAAAAAACGATACCCAGCTCTGCAAGTGATTCACGAAATGTGGTCTTGACCGAAACGCTATCCATTACAGCATCAACCGCAACACCGGTGAGCATTTTCTGCTCTTCAAGCGGAATACCCAGCCTGTCAAAAGTCCGGACCAATTCGGGATCGACTTCGCTCAGACTTTTTGGTCCTGCAACCTGTTTGGGCGCAGAATAAAATATGATATCCTGGTAATTTATTTCAGGTACCCTCAGGTGAGCCCAGCCGGGCATCTTCATGGTAAGCCAGTGGCGGTATGCTTTAAGTCTGAATTCAAGCATAAATTCCGGTTCCTGCTTTTTTGCCGAAATTATCCTTATGACATCCTCATTAAGGCCTTTCGGGATGGTATCTGTATCGATATCCGTATAAAATCCGTATTTATATTCGCTACCGGTAACCTGATCCAGTATTTGATTGTTCTCTTCCATGCAACTATTTATTAAACAACTTGTTATTCAAAAGCATATATATTTAGAATTAATCTAAATAAGCGCAAATATACTAAATCTGTATTAATTTATCCTGATATTTGCAGGCATTTACTGAGAAACCATGACTGACCGACCACCGGAGGAAATATCAGGGCTTGGAGAATTCGGATTGATCCGTCATCTTACCCGTAATCTGACGATTAAGAACAGCAGTACCATTAAGGGTGTCGGTGATGATGCGGCCATACTGGATTATAAAGACAAGAGAGTTGTTATAACCAGCGATATGCTTGCTGAAGGCGTTCATTTCAACCTGGTTTACACGCCGTTAAAGCATCTGGGCTATAAATCGGCAGTGGTGAATTTTTCTGATATTTATGCCATGAATGCGCAACCCAGGCAGTTGCTTGTATCTATGGCTATTTCTGGTAAGTTCAGCGTAAGCATGGTCGATGAAATCTACAAAGGTATCAGGCTGGCCTGCGATCAATATAATGTTGATCTGGTTGGCGGGGACACAACCTCCTCATTTACAGGATTGACGCTGAGTCTGACAGCAGTAGGGGAGGGCAATGAGAACAAAATTGTATATCGTTCGGGAGCCGGCATAAACGACCTGATTTGCGTGTCGGGTGATCTTGGCGGGGCATACATAGGGCTTCAGCTTTTGGAAAGGGAGAGGCGGCTGTTTGAAAAAGAACGGAATATTCAGCCTGTTCTTGAAGGTTATGATTATGTACTTGAAAGACAGCTCAAGCCTGAAGCACGAAAGGATATAATAAGTCTTCTTGCCGATCTGGACGTATTGCCTACTTCAATGATAGATATATCAGACGGATTATCCTCTGAACTAAAGCATATATGTCATGAATCCGCTAAAGGATGCAAGATATATTCCGATAAAATTCCATTGCACCAGGAAACACTAAGGATTGCAAGGGAATTCGATATTGATCCGATAATAGCGGCTCTTAATGGCGGAGAGGACTATGAAATGCTTTTCACGGTTCCGGTTAAGCAGTTTGATAAAATCGGAAACCGTCCGGAGTTTTCGATCATCGGTCACATAACGGATATTAAGGAGGGAACTAAAATGGTTACTCCGCAGGGGCAATTGATTAACCTTGAAGCACAGGGATGGAATGCACTCTCGTGATCAATCCGTTTCGTCAAGCATTCCTCTAATGATACCTCGTTCTGAACTTCTTACAAACGAAATGATATGGTCGCGTTCGTCGGAAACAGGAATACCGGCTTCTATGGCTCTTAGTGCATCCGAGTTATTAAGGCCTTTCTGATAAAGAGTACGATATATTTCCTGCATCTCCTGAATTTTCTCAGATGAGAAGTTTCTTCTCCTTAGTCCTACCAGGTTCAATCCGGCATAAACAACGGGATCTCTTCCAGCCATAACGTAAGGCGGAATATCCTTTACAACCTTACATCCACCCTGAACCATAACATGGCTGCCAACCCTCACAAACTGGTGAAGAAGGCTCCCGCCTCCGAGGATTGCCCAGTCTTCAACGACCACTTCGCCTCCAAGACCTACGTATCCTGAAAGTATCACATGGTCACCGATCCTGCAATCATGGGCAACATGAACATAGCACTGCAAAAGGCAATCCGAACCAACAACGGTCTTCCCTTTGGATATGGTACCGCGGTTAACAGTTACAAATTCCCTTATAGTGGTATTATCGCCGATTTCAGCTGTCGTTTCTTCACCCTTAAATTTAAGATCCTGCGGCACACCTGAAATAACTGCGCCGGGAAATATTTTGCAGTTTTTACCGATGCGTGCACCGTCCATTATTGTGACGTTATTACCTATCCAGGTATTATCACCGATTTCAACATCGCCGTAAATTGTTGTGAATGGTCCGATTTCAACGTTTTTGCCAAGTCTGGCATTAGGATGTAATGAGTAGAGAGATTGATTATTCATTTGAGATTTTATCAAAGTTAAACACCCGGCTTTTTTGCCAGTTGTGCCATAAATGCAGCTTCAATAACCACATTATCACCCACATATCCCTCTCCCTTGCAAAGGGCAATACCTCTCTTTATCGGCTCTAATAATATCATTCTGATATTCAGCGTATCTCCGGGTACTACCTTCCGCTTAAAGCGCACGGTGTCTATTTTCATGAAATAAATCAGGTAATTCTCAGGATCAGTAACATAACTAAGAAGAAGTACACCTCCTACCTGGGCAAGTGCTTCGATCTGCAATACGCCCGGCATAATGGGTTCTTCAGGAAAATGGCCGACAAAGAAAGCTTCATTCATCGTGACATTCTTTATGCCGGTTATCGTCCATTTATCCATGAAGGTTATTTTATCTACAAGAAGGAACGGATGGCGATGTGGTAATATTTTTTGGATTTGGTTAATATCGTAAAGAGGAGTTTTATCAGGATCGTAATCAGGAGGTTGAGGCTTATTGTGACTCAGTTTGATCTCCTGCCTGAGCAATTTGGCAAATTCAACATTTGACCCGTGACCCGGCTTGTTGGCAATGATTTTACCTTTTAACCGTACGCCGCATAGTGCAAGATCCCCAATAACGTCAAGTAGTTTATGCCGTGCAGGTTCGTTAGCAAACGCAAGGTCGACGTTGTTCAGGATACCTTCAGGCTTTACCTTCATGGTGGGCTTGTTAAATACAACTGCCAGCCTGTCAATTTCTTCCTGTGTAACGGGGCGGTCGATAATAATAATAGCGTTGTCGAGATCACCACCTTTTATAAGATTATTCTTCTGAAGGAATTCAATTTCATGAAGGAAGGCAAAAGTCCGGCATGCCGAAAAGCCTGATTCAAATTCACTAATGTTTTTCATTGATGCATACTGATGCCCTAGGACCCTGGAATTATAGTCAATATGGACATCTATGGAAAATTCATCATCAGGATATGCAATCAGTTCAATACCCTTTGCTTCGTCCCTGTAATGAATTTTATGCCGGATCGAAAAGTATACCCGGTCGGCTTCCTGTTCAACGGAGCCTGCTTTTTTAATTGCTTCTGCAAATGGTTTAGCGCTTCCGTCGATAATAGGTACCTCGGGACCGTTAATTTCCATTAAAGCATTGTCGATACCCATTCCATAAAGAGCGGCTAACAGGTGCTCAACTGTTGTTATTGATGCATCCTTGTCGACAATGGTAGTACTGCGATCCGTAATTTTAACATGTTCGGCAACCGCACGGATCAGGGGCGTACCTTCAAGATCTGTTCTTTTAAACTGATATCCGTGATTAACAGGAGCCGGATTAATTGTTACTTGTACTTCAATTCCAGAATGTAATCCTTTGCCAGTAAGACTTATGGGTTTAGCGACAGTTCTCTGCTTCTCAGCCATTTAATTTTATAATTTCTCTGTACCAAAAAACAGGGCGAAATTATAAAATTTCTTTAATAGTTATACAAAACCTGCTGCCTGTCTTGGCAGTCTCGCCGGTCTTGCCTGTCAGGAGCAGGATTCAGGTATAAATTAAGAATTGTTAATTTTTTTTGTGAAGAGATTATTGGCTTGTGCGCCTGAGCTTAAACTTTTTTGTGCTTATAGGCTGTGCTTATTCTCCTTTAAGCCTTTTTATCTCCCTTTCGAGTTCAGCAATGCGCTTACTCATTTCGGGGAGTGACTTATAAACGATCATTGCTTTTATCTGCTTTGTTGCGTTAAGGGAAGGCGAACCCAGGACAGTTTCACCGTCTTTGAGGTCGTTGGTTACGCCTGACTGAGCCCCGATCTTAACATTATCACCGATTTTGAGGTGTCCGGCAAGGCCTACTTGTCCACCCACCTGGCAATTTTTACCAACTTTGGTTGAGCCGGCAATTCCCG
>DATAEX010000503.1:0-3691 GCA_036257765.1 Bacteroidales bacterium | reverse complement strand
TACAAAACACGGAGGACTAAGTACAGTTTTTGGAAAAGGATTTGCTAAGGACCAAAGTGCAACCAGTGCCATAACCTATTTCAGATCGTGCTTTTTAGAAATCGAATATCCTCAACGGACAACCCGTCACGTTCCCGATATTTCAAAAGGATCTTCAGCCAAAAGAATAAATATGTTCCTCAGGTGGATGGTAAGAAAAGACAATAAAGGAGTTGATTTCGGGATATGGAATGGAATCGATCCGTCCTGGCTTTCAATACCCCTTGATCTTCATTCAGGAAGAACAGCAAGACAATTAGGACTTCTTAGCCGGAAATACGACGATTGGCAGGCTGTCGAAGAGCTGACAGGCAGATTACGCGGATTCGATCCTTCAGATCCCGTTAAATATGATTTTGCCCTTTTTGGGCTGAGCATTTCAGGGAATTTATGAATTAGCGTATTTAAATGAAACTGACCGGATACTCTGGTTTTATCAGATTTTAATAACAATAAGCAACCATGCCCGGGAGCTATTTTTCCTTTAAACAGTTTACAATATATCAGGATCGCTGTGCGATGAAAGTTGGAACCGACGGGGTGCTTCTTGGTGCATGGGTAGATGTATCTGCTGCCGGGCGGATACTCGATGTCGGCACCGGTACCGGAATTATCGCCCTAATGTGTGCCCAGCGTTCCGAAAATTCAATGATCGATGCAGTTGAAGAGGATCCTAATGCTTCAGCCCAGGCATCAGAGAATTGTAAGAAATCGAAATGGACTGACAGGATAACTGTAGTAAATAATTCCATTCAATATTATGCCTCTGTAACCGACAGAAGGTATGATCTTATAGTGTCGAATCCTCCATTTTTCAGAAATTCCCTGAAACCACCGGTAAACAGACGATCGCTGGCGAGACATGATGATAATCTTAGTCTTGAAAGTCTCTTTCACCATTGCGGCTCATTACTTACTGCAAATGGCATTATCGCACTGATTTTTCCGGCAATTGATATTGATTTCGCAGACAGGAATGCTTATTTCAATGGAATGAACCCGTTAAGAAAAACGTTTGTGAGCCCGTACGAAGGAAAGCACTTTTCACGATGCCTTGTTGAATATACCTGTAGATCAACCGTGAAATGTGTTACTGATGAATTGATAATAAAAAAAAGAGCCGGAAGTGAAGTTACCGGCTCTTTCAGAGAACTTACAAAAGAATTTTATTTAAAGTTCTGAAGAATCACTGTTTGGTAAAACAACCCTTGTACACTGTATTTTCACATATCACCTGTAATATATACACTCCTGGCGTGATATCCCTGATATCGATCCGGAACTGCTGCGAGTCATTTTTTATCCGGTGTATCAGCATGCCACTCAGGCTGGAAATCTGAATACTCTTTGAACTATTTTCACCGGGCAATGAAATATTTATATAGTCACTTACAGGATTTGGCCAAAATTTAAACTTTTCCCCGTTTGTTCCAAAATTTGCGGCTAATGGTATTTTAATCATTTGAAGTAATACGGTTGTATCTTTTGAAAGATATACATTACCGCTTAATTCTTCATATCCATCTTTCCTTACCGTATAGGGGTACGTTAAGGAAACTGGCAGCTTGCTGAATAATGCATCACCCAGGCTGCTGCTGATTAAGGTATCTTCGTCAACTACAACCAATGCGTTATTGATAGGCCTGGTATCTTCCCTGAGACGAATTCTAATGTTCGCGTGAGTTTGAATCAGCAGTATGATAATTGAAGTATCGGAAGTTACTTCAATCGTACCTTCATCGCTTTCATAAGAAGTCCGCTGTATGAGGTAATCATAGGTACCCTGAACAACTGAATAATATACCTCTCCTGACGAATTGGTCACCTTTGTTTCCCCGTTTAATACCACTGAATTCATAATGAGCGGTTCAAAGGTAAGATCGCGTAAAACCCTTATAGTTACACTGAATTTGGGCGGAGCAAAAGATTCAAGACTTAATACTATTGAATCGCTATACACACTCTTAATATGTGCTTCTGAGTTTTGGGAGATCACAAGATCACTCCACGACATGAAATACAGCCACGGTGCATCTCCTGAAATGCAGGCATCAGGATCAGGAATAGGTCCGTTTTCAGTCATGGCAATCAGTTTTTCACCTCTTGTGATCATGTAAAGATTGTCAAACATTGACTTCTGATTGGTATAATTGAAACTTCCCGGATAGGAATCATACCCAATCATGTCCACTTTGTCATTTCCCGGATACCAGCCAGCTTCCGGACTTGACCAAACCCAGATCAAATTGTGCAACTGATGATGGTTTTTAAGCCGGTCAATAAGAATATCCCATAAAGCCAGACAGGGTTCGGCTCCGTGTGCACCCCACCAGAACCATCCACCTCCTGCTTCATGCAGAGGCCTCCATAGAACAGGAATACCTGCTGCCTGAAATTTTTTTAACTGAAATGCAATGCTGTCTATGTCCCTGATAACACAATTATATTCGAGAGTTCCCGGAATAACTGCCCTGCGAATGTCGAAAGATGACTTATCTGTATAAAAAGTATTGGTACTTACATTACTTGTAGAATCTCCAAGAGGATCATGCCAGTGCCAATGCATTGACACGATGCCGTTTTTTTCGCTGCTATTGTACCAGTTTATCAGGGAATTTACGGTACCGTCATTACCGTCGTAGCCGTAAGTATGACCTATGCCATTAACCCACAAATAGGGATAACCCTGTGTAAAATGTTGAAAATCTCCTGCCCGTAACATGGGCGATTTTCCTGCTACCGTTTTAAGCTGGCTATAGTAATCATGCGTTTGACCTGAAATAATGTGCTCACCGAACTGTGACTGCAAAAAATTGTAAAGATCGCGTGTAGCCTGTGTTGATTCAGTATCAATCAGATCCGCTATATTGAAGTCGTTTTTTTCCATCAGATAAACTTCAATTTTATCCGGTTCAAGTGCACCTGAAAGATGACTGAGGCTGATTGTATTAACCCCGCTGTTAAGAACAAAACCACCTGCATCAAGTGTTGTAAATAAATCCGAAGGATGGAATGTCAGCCCGGTTGTAAAACTGCTGTTTATTGTAAGGTTGTCCATCGATTCTCCGCTTGCGGCATATCGTATCACTATGCGGTAAATATCCTTTGAAGGCACATTGATATTTAATGATATACTGTCACCTGTTACATCGAATCCTGTAACATATCCGCTGCCTGAATAACCGCCGGTAACAGACGATACCGAAACCCCATTAAGGCTTCCATTCTCAGCTTCAGCAGAATCGAGTAATTCCCCAAACGGAGTTGGACTTTTTGTGACTAGCAGGGCAGATACAGAAAGAGGATCAAGAGTAAGGTTGATTTCATTATCTGTAATCTGTAAATCACTTAAGTTTAGGGCATTGGAAGAATGCGATATAAAAGTTTCAGAAGACGGAAGGTCCGAGAGTGTGTACAATTTATAAAGTCCGTCGTCAACTACGAAATCATTCAGATTTAACCGTACAATCCTTGATGCAGAAAGATGCCGGTTAACAAGGAAAACGGTCATGGAGTCGCCGGTGTTGTTTATTGTGGGATAAGCCGATACATAATATTCATTGGATGACTGTGCCGGAAGTATATTATTCTTTCCATAACTAGTAAACAGATGTACAACTTCCGACATTCCTGTCATCCAGTCCCATGGAGT
>DATAEX010000487.1:0-7791 GCA_036257765.1 Bacteroidales bacterium | reverse complement strand
TCCAGATTTCTCTTTGACATTTATAGATCCGCATCTCGTAAATCGACAAGGTTATTTATGGAACGGTTAATTGGAGAGGCCCAACTTTTTGAATTTTAAATTGTTAATATGCTAGAGGATTCAGTTGCAAACTCATGATCTACATGGCTCTTTTTAATCCAGATGTGACATAGGTAGATTAAACATTTAAATATTTTAGAATGAAAATTACTATTCCGTCCTCGTTAAAAGTCGAGCATGATGAGTTACATACCATGCTCAAGCAAGCCACATTGCTTGCGGCTGAAACAGGTGAATCAGCGAAAAAAGTCGCTAAATTGCTGCACCCGCATTTTATAAAAGAAGAGGAATTTGCACTCCCGCCTCTGGGTTTGTTACAGCAACTTAGTTCAGGCAAAATTTCAGAAGAAATGAAAGAGGTTATTTTTATGACGGATAGACTGAAAAAAGATCTACCGGAAATGCTTAACGAACATAAACAAATTGTTGCAGCTCTTGAAGTATTGGTGAGACATGCAAATGCTGAACACCACCCTGAAGTAGCTGAATTTGCTGAAAAACTGATGCTTCATGCACAAACCGAAGAAGAGGTTTCATACCCCGCTGCCATTTTGGTTGGCGAATATTTGAAGCTTAAAATTAATTGAGGATTACGATTTATATCTTTTGATATAGGACGGTAAATCCAGAGGTATTGCAGCAAAAAACAACAAGTATAAAATGAATAGGAACTTATGTGTCTACTTGAGTTGTGACTTCATTATGTAGTAGTGCACTTAAGGAAAGTAATTGGAATTCTCCGTTCCGATATTCATTTTTTTTCAATCTTAACCAAAAATTATATCTTTGCACTCCTCAAACCAAAATAATGGCGAGGTAGCTCAGACTCAGTGAGACTTTAATTCTGCAAGCGATAGCGAAGCGGAATAATAGTCGAACTAGTCCCGATTTATCGGGATGGTTAGAGCATCCTGGTACAAATAGGATGCTTCGGGTTCTTGAAATAATGGCGAGGTAGCTCAGATGGTTAGAGCGCATGATTCATAATCATGAGGTCGGGAGTTCAATTCTCCCTCTCGCTACAACGAAAATCATACAGACGCGCCCGGCTCTGCCGGGCTTTTTTTTGCCTTGAAGAAGCCGAAAAGCTTTGCTTTTCAGGCTGAAGAAAGGCAAAAAAAATAAGCCTCCGGATACGGAGGCGTGTCTGTATGATTTTCGTTGTGAAGCCCCTCATACGATGAATCACGCAAATTCTCCCTCTCGCTACAACCATGCTTGCATGAGTTGTTGCCGGAGGCCAAACAAAAGAAAAACCTCCGAAGGAGATTTGGGGCGATTTTCGTTGTAAGGCACCCCCCAACGAGGAATCACGCAGTAATTCCCGATCTCGCTTAATATAGCTAAAAATCTAAAATGGTAAATGGGGTTCCTTACCTGAGCTCAATGAATAATCATTATATTGTGGCCTTTCAATTTACTGTAAAATCCTCGAAATGAAAACTCGTTTACTCCTGACTTTGCTGGTTTTTTGCCCGCTTCTCAGTTTTGCTCAGCAAAATTCAAATAGTTTCTTTGACGATTATGAACCCAAAACTGCAGTTATTCCTATATCGGAATTGACACCGAAAACTACAGATACTGCAACAGCAACAGTAACTGTAATAGCTGATACGCTGTGCAAAATATCAAAATATATTTTCGGAAATGCCATCGCCGCCTGGATGGGAAATAACACCGGTAGTCCGGTTTTTGTAAAGCACGTTCAGGAGCTTAATCCTTCACTGATTCGCTTCCCCGGTGGGAGCTGGTCTGACATTTTCTTCTGGAACGGCAGGCCGGCTGATATTCCTGACTCGCTGTACGATGGTACAACCCGCAAAAAAGTAAAGTTCTGGTCTATTTCAGGACGTGACGAATGGTCGACCACCGTGGATAACTATTATCTGCTGCGTGAGCAAACCGTTTCTCAGGGACTGATCACTATAAATTACGGATATGCACGGTATGGGTTGAGCGACAAACCGGCGGAACAGGCTGCTCATCTTGCGGCTGAATGGGTAAGATATGACAGAGGACGTACAAAATTCTGGGAAATTGGCAACGAAAACGGAGGACCATGGGAAGCAGGTTGGATGATAGACACTTCAACCAATAAAGATGGCCAGCCTGAAATAATTACAGGCCGGTTATATGGCAGTCATTTTAAAATTTTTGCAGATTCTATGCGTGCGGCAGCCGCCGAAATAGGTGCCACAATATATATTGGCGGACAGATCCTTCATTATGACGGTACTAACAGTTGGAATACCGTTGACAGAACTTGGAATTCAGGCTTTTTGAATGAAGTCGGAGACACAGCCGATTTTTATGTAATGCACAATTATTTCGGAAGCGAGGCTACTGTGAATAATTTGCTAACTGTCGCCTTGAATGATCCTAAAAAGAATATCACATTTATTAACCAGGATATTACAAACAAACATGGTTTTTTAAAACCGGTGGCATTGACCGAATACAATATGAACAGCATATCATCTAATCCAACAACAGGGTTATCGTTCATAAACGGTATGCAAGCGGTAATTTTATTCAATGAATTAATCAAAAACAAGTTCGGTTTATCAGCAAGATGGCTTCTTGCTACAGGTGAAACCGGTATGTTTTATCAGGGAAGTAACAGCAGTATGCTATGGCAGCCACGACCGGAATTTTATTACGCTCATTATACCCGGAAATTTACGGGCGATCATATGATTAAGACTACTTGTGATAACCCGGATATTGTAGCATATGCTTCCAGATTCGGATCGGGAGAGACAGGAGTCATTTTGGTTAATAAGAGTAAAACTGAAAAGGTGGTAAAAATATTTCCCCGCGATATCGGTGTTGGAGAAAAGTATTACCGGTATTCCTTAACTGGTGGGACAGATAATGGCGACTTCTCCTTATATGTTTCCGTAAATGAAGCAGCACCAACAGGAACAATTTGGGGACCTACCGGAGATCCTGGAAATATTCCGGCTCATGCTTTTACAACAGGCAATAAAATTGTTCTGGATTGTCCCGGGCGTTCGGTTCAATTTATCATGGTCGATGCCGGAACCCAATTGCTGGATTCCATAACAACAGATTCTATAGTCATCTCAGATACAATAATCACAGATACAATAATCACCAAAGGACTTAATTTGGCAGCCAGTTCAAACCTGACCAATTATCCGAATCCTTTTACAGCAAGAACAACCATTCAATTTAAAATTTCATCCTCTGAAAAGATTGTTCTTGATGTGTTTGATCAAACCAGTAAAAAAATCACAACACTGGTAAATGAATTTCTCCCCGCCGGAATTCATTCATTTCCAGTTGACGCAGATTTATGGTCGGGAGGGGTTTATTTTTATACTTTAAAGACAGGCAAATACTCAGTGACCCGAAAAATGGTACTCATGAAATAAAAGTAAAATCCTGACCACGTCAATTTTATGCAATCAATGATGGGCTTAAAGAAAGAAGCCTATCAGAACAAACCAAACGAAACTATGTTGCTATATATGTGAAGGATATAAAAAATCTCGAAACCGGGGAACTTATTCGACGTTTGCAGGAAGGCGACAAAAATGCATTCGGAGAACTGTACGACATTTACGCTTCCTCACTATACGGGATAGTCTGTAAAATCATTCGCTCCGAAGAAACAGCCCGGGATTTACTACAGGATATTTTTATCAAGATCTGGGAACATATTCGTTTATACAATTCGGGAAAAGGATCGCTTTTTACGTGGATGCTGAATATTGCACGTAATACATCCATTGATAAATTAAGAAAAATAAAAAAAGAAGGTAAAGCAGAAATCCTCTCGTCCGATAACCTCGTAAGTATAGAAAAAGAACAAGATAACACGATAAAAACAAGCTTTTTGGGACTGAAAGAACTGGTCGGGCGATTATCACCCGACCAGAGACTGATAATTGAATATATCTATTTTAATGGCTATACTCAGCAGGAAGTCGCCGATGAACTCGGTATTCCCCTTGGTACCGTGAAAACAAGGACACGAATGGCAGTAAATGAATTGAGAAAAGTATTTTTAAATTTATTGTTTTGGATGTAAAAGAATACATATCATCAGGAATTTTGGATAGTTATGTTCTTGGCTCTGCTTCAGAATTGGAGATAAAGGAAGTCGAGTGCCTGGCTATGATCTATCCTGAAATAAAAGATGAACTGAATAAACTCGAATTGATTTTTGAAAAGTTTGCGAGAGATTCCGCTGTAGAACCGCCGCCCGACCTTAAATTAAAAATATTGTCTCAAATAGATAATGTGAAACAGATTCACGCAAGTGCCGGAACCCCATCAGAATTGAATGCCAGGTTAAGATCTAAAACAACTATTCCGCTCTGGATGAAGATTGCTGTAGCAGCCTCCATAGCTTTGTTACTTGCTTTGGGCGGATTATGGATGCGCTCTGAGCAAATGAAAAACAACTTTCAGCAAAGGCTGGCCAATATCGAAAATGAAAACAGTCAGCTTAAAAATATTAATAATATCCTCTCTCATCAGGCTACAAAAAAGATCAATCTGGGCGGGACAAAACTTAGTCCTGAATCGGCAGCCAGTGTCTACTGGAATACGGAAACATCGGAGGTATTTCTTAAAGTAAATTTGCTTCCTGCACCCGGGGCGGATAAGCAGTACCAGTTATGGGCAATAGTTGAAAGTAAACCCGTTGATATGGGAGTTTTTGAGATTGACAACGCGATTAAAAGCTTACAAAAAATGCCTTATTTAGTGAAAAATGCTATGGCCTTTGCCATTACCCTCGAAAAGAAAGGCGGAAGCCCAACCCCAACTCTTTCAGAGATGTATGTTATAGGAAATGTTTAAATCTGATTGGATCTGATAAGCCTAAAACTTTGTGGCTTAGTTTAGTTTTCATCTTGTATTTCTTTGTGTTAAAATTTATTGTATGCCTAAGGCATGCAATACTTTCTCGTAGAATTAAAACTTCTTTTGTGGTTAACGACTACATTTTTTGGTTTTGTAAAATCCGAAATTGAACTGTTGTCGTAGGTATGTCAAAACAGTTTGAGACATTTCAATTATTCATTCTAAAAAACCAAACATATGAGAAATGCAAATACCAAATTGATGGCAGTGTCAGCATTGACCATGGTCTTGCTGAATTTTTCCGTCACACTGCTTGCATCGAGCCACAGAGAAGCGCCGTACATCGCCAACGATCCATTGGCCGATAATACCGACCTATATGTCTTCCGAAGTCCCGATGACATGAATACTGTAACAATCATTGCTAATTATGTCCCATTTCAACTGCCTCACGGCGGACCCAATTACTATTCTTTCGGGGAAAATATCCGGTATGAAATTCATATCGACAACAATGTGGATACCCCCGGCGATGACATAATTTATCGCTTTACTTTTCACAAAACAAACGAGGATCCTTCCACTTTTTTCAACATCCGTTTAGGAAAAGAGAACTTAAAAACAACTTATTCCCTTGAAAAAAGTACGGATGGAGGCCAAAACTTTACAACAATCGTGGAGAACGGTATAGTTCCGCCTTACTATATCGGATTACGATCCATCGAAGGTGAAGCCGGATTAAATACTGCTTATGAACACCTGTTTAATTCCGGGATTACCTCTGCCAGTTCGGGTGAAAAAGTTTTTTGCGGTCCCGTTGATGATCCTTTCTACGTTGATCTGGGGGGTATTTTCGATCTCGGAGATTCGCCTCGTCAGAACAACAATAACATGGTACGTGATGGTGTAGCCGGGTATAATGTAAGTTCCATCGTAATCCAGGTACCTATTTCCTTATTACAGAAAGATGGAAAGGAAGTCACCGAAGCAGTTGATATCCTGGATAAGGATTTTGTTATCGGGGTATGGGCATCTGCAAGCCGGCAGGCGATCAGAACTTTAAACGGCGATGGAACTGAAACTCATTCAGGAGACTGGGTTCAGGTTTCACGTCTTGGAATGCCACTTACAAATGAAGCAGTAATTCCTGTGGGAATGAAGGATTACTGGAATTCCCTTACTCCTTACGATGAACTCAATGATAATATCCTTGATGATTATTTCTATAATCCTGAATTGGCACTTTATATGGATGACAGCAAGTTTGGAGGTGCTGTACCTGCTTTCGCAGGTTTACGTATCCAATCAAACTCTCTCGGATCATTTGATTTCAGAAACGGAGGTGCAGGATTGTTCAGTTTAAAAGGAACTTCAGCAGTTACCGGAACTGCGTTAGACGATGCAATATTCGGTACAGTATTGCTGCCTGCTACAGGTAAACCCCGTTCTGTTGACCTCTGGCCGATTTTTCATACAGGAGTACCTAATTTGCGTCCCTACCAGCTGGCGACAGGAAAAAATGGGAACCCCCTTGCTGCAGGCAAACCATTCATCAATAACTTTTTACCGAGCGGCGGAGATATGCTACGCTTAAATATGGCTGTACCGGTTACGGAGCGCACGGATCCCAAATTCAGTTCACTTGGTTTAGTGCAGGCTGCTGTTCTCGGCTTAACGGATACATTGTACAACAAGTCCACGGATATTCAATTCATTCCTAATATGGATGGTTTTCCGAATGGCCGGCGACTGGAAGACGATGTGACGCGAATTGAATTGCAGGCCGTGTCGGGAGTGGTTTTAGCAGCTATAGGATTATGGTATGATGATTTTGATGGTGCCGATTCAACGGCATCGCCCGTCACGAACCTCCTGATAAATGTGCTTCAGTATTCAACCGGGGTAGAAACCAACGATACTACCTTCAGGGCAGAGTTTCCATTTGTTCAGATGCCCTGGATCGGAACCGGTAAATACAGTGGAAAACTTATTCACTATGAGCAGCCGGAGATATTGGATCCTACCACATCGGTTCCTACGCCGGTTATAGGCATAAATGCCCCGCTCGTATTTGTAACCAGTTATCCGAATCCGTTTCGTAACTCAGCCTCATTCAAATATCATTTACGTTCAAATGCCTATATCTCTATCCGCATATTTGATATGAACGGCCGATTAATAGCAACGCTTATAAATTCACGTCAGGCCGCAGGTGACCATGTTGTGAACTGGAATTCATCAAAAGTGAACAAAGGTACCTATTTAGCCAGGGTTTCCGTTGGCAATCAAACGGTGCAAACTATTAAATTAAGTAAGGCTGATTAATAATGTACACCTAAAAAAAGCATTATGAAAAAGAAATTCTTAGTTATACTGATTATTTCGGTATCAGCCCTTTGCGGTTTATATTTTCTTCACATGACAGGATGGAATATTAATCACATAGCCGGTAAATATACACTGAAGGATAATGAGTTACCGGGACTCCTGAAAAGAAAAACAGGATCTGGATCCGATGAGGAAAATAAGAGGTTCATTGCGAAATGGACGATATTAACAAATACCTTGAAGGAAAATCCGGCAATTTTTAAGGCGCGATTGGAATTAGCGGAATTATATATGGCCGAAGCCCGGATCACCGGAGAGCATCCCTATTATTATCCTGCAGCATTAAAAATGATCAACAGCGTAATCAATATGGATCCAAAAGACAGAAACATTCTGTTCTCTGCTTTAAGTTTGAAGGCATCGGTGCAATTGTCACTGCATCAATTTACCGAAGGAATGAAGACGGCAAAACAGGCTCTTGCAATTAATCCATATAATTCGGCAATATACGGAGTCCTGGTAGATGCAAATGTGGAGTTGGGGGATTATGATGAAGCTGTAAAGATG
>DATAEX010000484.1:0-3739 GCA_036257765.1 Bacteroidales bacterium | reverse complement strand
TCAGGGTCGGATTTCTTAAAAATCATCCTGGCGATTTCAACGCCTGCAAGAATTCCTTCTTCCTTTACCAATAATTGTGCTTTACCTAAAGCATTCGCCGGAATACATGCAATGGATGTATGATCTCCATCTCCTATATCCTCACGAATCGCATTATCTATAAAAACATCAAGATAATCAATCAGCATTTTCCTGCTCAAATCGGAGTTGATGTATATAAGGCTTACTTTCTTTTAATTTTAACAGTATGGTTACCCTGAACCTTCCATTGGAAGTAATGAGATTGCCAATTGCATATTGCGAACCTTCTTTGCCTCCCTTATGCAGAACAGTAAAGTCAGATGGCATATGTTTTGCAAAGAAATCTTTTAAAATTAATTCAGCCTGTTTGTTACTGTAAATATCTTCTTTTCCTGGTATGGCCAGTTCAATGCTTGAGCTAAAATACCGTGACAACTGAATGTAATTACCTGTTTTCATTGCATCAAGCAATCCCTGGGGAATATCATCGGGAGCAAATGCAAGTAATAATGGCAGAATCAGAGTTTTGAGCAGTGTATTTTTGAAACGATTGATTTTCAGCATGCTTATGTTAAAATAAAAAGTAATTTTGAGAATACACTAAGCATTATGCCCAGCAAATTTAATTATTTAATTTAATTAACAATTTTTATCAAATACCGGGCCAATATTACCCGATAAAGATAGTAATAAATGAAAGTCACCCTGATCAATGTCGGCGTCACGCAGGATACATACCTCAAAGACGGAATAGCTATATTTGAGAAAAGATTAAGCAGGTATATTTCATTTGAAATGATTAATCTGAATGAACCCCGCAACTTAAGAAATCAGCCTGAAATCGTACAAAAAGAAACTGAAGGGAAAATGATCCTGTCCGCACTGGAGAAAACAGACCGTCCGGTTTTGCTCGATGTATCGGGTAAACAAATGAATTCGGAAAAATTCTCCCAGTACATGCAACTTAGTATGAACAGTAGCATTAAGAATCTGGGTTTTATTACAGGAGGGCCTTATGGATTTTCAGACGAAATATACAGAATAGTTAAAGAAAGAATTTCATTATCATCTATGACTTTTTCACATCAGATGATCAGACTAATATTCATGGAGCAACTTTATCGTGCTTTCACAATTTTAAAAGGCGAGCCTTACCATCATGCGTAAATTGACTTTTATGAAGATCGGAAAATATATAGTTTCTTTTATTTCCATAATAGTTTTAACGATTGCCGCTGATTTCGTTCTCGATAACTGGCATTATAAGGAAGGGGATCACCGCCGGCTACAGAATGAAATTGACAAGAAATTCCGTAGAACCGATCGTATTTTTGATCGTCTGAAAACCAATAACTGGGAGCTTGATACTTCGCTGCCTAAAAGCGACGGCATTATCATACTTGCTTACCATAACGATAGTATTAAATACTGGTCTGATAATTCCATTTCATTTCATTCACTCAGTTCTTCTTTATTAGATGAAAGGCGGTTTGAATTCATTTCCAACGGGTGGTATGTTATTAAACCCTATGTCAATGATTCTATTAAAGCATATGGCCTTATACTGGTCAAGTCGGAATATTCCTACGATAATAAATTCCTTGAGAACGGTTTTCTTCCCAATCTGCGACTGCCTGCCTCCACTGAATTGTTAATTGAACCACAGCCCGGATCTTATGCTATCCATGATTGGGAGGGTATATACCTGTTCTCGATTAAATTCAGTATGAATGAACTGCGTTTTGCACAGTTGGCAAAATACCTTATTCCTTCACTTATACTGGTTACCCTGTTGAGCTTTTTACTGCTGATACATCAGACTATAAGATCATTGCGCAGATCATGGGCAAAGAATACTGTGATCCTGATTTTACCTTTCTTTTTCGGTGCTTTGCGGTGGATCATGTACAGATATCATATACCTGCCGATCTTTTCAATCTGGAGCTATTCGGACCTATACCATTCGCAAAATCAGATTGGCTGCCTTCGCTTGGCGATGTATTTATCAATACATTGCTGATACTGTTCGTTGTGATCCAGTTTTTTCTGAGTTTTAGGTTGCCTGAGAGAGTTTATAAAGGCAGGAATCCGGGAAGTGTAATTACTATTTCCATCCTGGTAATTGTTTTCACAGCATTTTTTATTTACACGGATGGAATTCTTTCAAACCTTGTCCTCCATTCCACAATAAGCTTTGAGTTTTATAAAGCAGCCGGCCTTAATATATATACTTTCATCGGACTTATAATTATAGTGATGCATTTCGCAGTTATTCTGTTGATTGCAAATAAACTGCTTGAAGTTTGTAAGTTCAGGTGCAAATTCAAAAGACTGTTGTCCTTATTCCTCGGAATAGGCGGAGGTATATTTTTTATTCTGTTCCTGCTGGGTTTCAGGCTCGATACGGGCACTTATCTTGCCTATGCCATTATCTTCTTACCACTGGCTATTTTGCAATACCGTAAATATCCACTTGGCAATTATACTACAATGGCACTTATGGTCATTCTGTTTTCTGCCTATTCGGTATATATAGTTGCACATTACAACAATAAAAAGGTCAGAAATAATATGGCAGTGCTTGCTGAGAATCTTGCAGCACAACACGATCCGGTGGCAGAATATCTGCTTGAAGATGTTTCTGAAAGACTCAGCAATGATGTGAATCTTAGCAGGTATCTCTTATACTGGAACATCAGCGATGAACAAAAACACAATTACCTCCAGAGTAACTATTTCAACGGCTTCTGGGGTAAATATATGATGATTTATACATATTGCGGACCCGAAGACAGTATACAGGTGAATGACACTCTCTGCAATTGCTATCAATATTTCTCCGACAGAATGGTTGAAGGAAAGAGGATGCAACTCCCTAATACACGTTTTTATTTTCTCGACAGCCAGAATGCCCGGATCAATTACCTGGGGTGGCTTAAATTTTACAGGCCTGACAGCGTTGATGAGATTTCACTTTTTATTGAACTTGAATCTCGCCTTGTGGCCGAGGAATTAGGCTTTCCTGAATTACTGCTCGATGAAAGATATCAGAAAAACAAATTGCTTGAGGAATACTCATATGCCAAATATTACAAAAATCAATTGATGGCGCAGAGTGGGTCGTTTCAGTACAGCCTGGATCTGAATACCTACCGGAATAAACCTGACAATTTCGGAGGCTATATCCATTTTATCAGTGAGCCAGGAAGAGATAATGCTGTAATGATCAGTAAACCACGGACCACTTTCTTCAATAATCTGGTCTCATTTTCCTACATTTTTATTTTTTATTACATAATCGTTTTATTTTTTATCACAATAAGGGATTTTTCAAAACTCGGGAGAGAAATTGATTTTAATTTCAAGAATAAAATCCAGCTTTCAATCACCGCTCTTATTCTTTTATCCCTATTCCTGGTGGGAGGAGGGACTATTTATTTCACTATTGAGCAATATCAGAAAAAACAACATGATATACTCAGTGAAAAAATTCAATCGGTTTATGCGGAACTCGATCATCTCCTTGCTTATTTTCCTGAACGAATTCCTCCCAACTGGCATGATGAAGGTGGGGAATACGAAAATCTTAATCAGTTGCTTATCAAGTTTTCTGATGTATTCTATTCCGATATCAATCTTTATGATCCGGAGGGAAATCTGATTGCCACTTCACGCCAGGAAATATTTGAAGAGGGCCTGCTCGGTGAAAAAATGGAT
>DATAEX010000481.1:0-2944 GCA_036257765.1 Bacteroidales bacterium | reverse complement strand
ACCGACCCTCTTCCCGGTTTATCTGCTATAATTAATTCCGACAGGATTGATCCCATTACAGGCCTTTCGTTAAGTCCTTTTAATACGATGCTTCTCAGACTTCCGGCGTCAAACCCACCTCCGCCTTTAAGAACAATCTGCCTTGGCTGAGGAATTACCATAAAGGGTTCGGGTAACTGCTGGCCGTTTGCCAACGACGCTATTGCAATCAATGAAAGGAAAAAAAACCGCATTATTCTTCGTTTTGTATCAAATTTACTGATTTCACACTAATAATTTTATGCGTTGCTTTACACAAATGCCTAAACACCTGTTAATTTTCGACTGTCTTTTACTATTTTAGTTCTTTAACTATCTTAGTGTCCTCGAGCCGCCTCAGAGAGGCGGAATCATGGTAGAAAATGAATCAATAGATTCGCACCTACGGTGCTCCAGGTAAATATAATTGATATCATTTCTACAAAGATTCCGCCCCTTACAGGGCTATATTTGAATGCCGTGATATTAACAGGAATCTTATATCTTTAAACAAGCGCCTGAACTTTTATGGCCTGTAATAATGCCATGATTAAATTGAATAATTAAAATCTACCCTATGAATTTATTCTTTCGATTGACAGGAATCGCCTTTGTAATTCTCCTTACTGATTTCAATGTTTATTGTGAATCGCGCTCCACCATTAATCTCAACGGTACATGGGATTTTGATCAGACTACGGACGCATTTCCACCAAAGAAATTCACCCGCAAAATTCAGGTACCTGGTCTGATTACCCTCGCAGAGCCTAAAATTGAGGATTACGATAAATTTTTCAAAAGGCCTGATAAAGTGGAGGCCAAAGAACAGCATAGCCTGTATAATATCGATTATACTCCCAGATACAGCTGGTACCGGAAAAAACTAGTTGTGCCATCGGAACTCAAAGGTCAGGAAGCAGTGATTACGCTTAAGAAAAGTCAGTATGTGACGCAGATTTTCATTAACGGAATTGATCTGGGCACTTCTATGGCATGCTACACTCCGATTGAATTCAGAGCCACAAATGCAATACGATTCGGAGAAGAAAATGAGATCCTGATCCGTGTGGGTGACCGTACCTGGTTACCGAGTGAAGCGGCGGGAGGGACAGACAAAGAAAAGGAACACTACCTTCCCGGAATTTGGGACGATGTATTGCTTTCATTTACAGGTGATATACGAGTCAACAGGCTGCTTATTTTACCTTCAGTCACTGAAAAAAAGGCGACTGTAAAAATCCAGCTGCGTAATTTTAAACCTGCTCAGATCTTTTACGGTGACCGTATGTCTGACTCTGTGCTGGTTGAAGTCGATATTAAGGAAAAATCATCAGACGCCCCGGTAGCGTATGGTCGCATGGAATTTATGGCTAAAAGGGATAACCTGACCGAAATTGAAATCGATGTCTTTTTGAACGAATTCAAAACATGGTCACCGGAGCATCCCGAATTATATCTGGCCGAGGTTAAAACAATAACGAATGGTAATGAAACCGATAAAATAGGAAAAGCCTTTGGTATGCGCGACTTTATCCGAAACGGAAAATTCTTTTACCTGAACGGGCAACAATATTATTTAAGGGGCACAAACATCACGCTACAACGGTTTTTCGAAGATCCGGACAGTAAAAACCTGGTATGGGATAAAAATTGGGTCAGGAAGATGCTGATTGATTATCCGAAACAGTTGCAGTGGAATGCCATGCGCATTTGTGTCGGGATTGTGCCGGACTTTTGGTATGACCTGGCTGATGAATATGGACTGATGTTTCAGAATGAATGGCTTTACTGGCAGAATCACGGATGGGACGAACAAATCAGGAAAGAATACACCGATTGGGTGTGGAGTGACGGTTCCCATCCCAGCATTGCCATATGGGATGCTATTAATGAGAATACAGACGAATTCATCGGAAATATACTGATTCCTGATCTTAAGAAGCTCGATCCGTCCCGCATGTGGGATGCCGGTTATATGACCAGTGATCAGATGAACCAGGATGAGATGGATGAACCACACCCGTATCAAAGTCCATGGAACCAAAATATAGCTGAATTCGAGAAAAATCCTTATCCGCTGGGAAATCTTGATTTCAAACCAGACATAATAAAACAAATTGAAAGTTCATCTTCCGCTCAACTTGTAAATGAATATGGCTGGATCTGGTTATGGAGGAACGGAACACCAAGCAAGCTTACTGTTGATGTATATAACTATTATCTGGGAGCAGGTTCAACCGCTGAACAAAACAGGGAACTTCAGGCTTACTGGCTGCAATGTGAAACCGAATGGCTTAGAAGCAACCCAAACACTGCCGGAGTATTGGCATTTTGCTACCTGGCAAATAATTACGGGTATACAGGCGATTGGTTCATAAATGATATCGCTGACCTGGAGCCCGGAATAACCCTTTCGTGGCTTAAACATTGTTTTGCACCATCGGCTGTATTTCTTAATCTGACCGATGAGCGTTATACAAAGCATATACCGCCACATAAGCCCGGAACCAGGTTACTCTTTGACATAGCCGGAATAAATAATAATTCAAATTCATCAACCGGAAGTCTCTCGATCAGGCTGATTGACTCCGACGGAAAGACCGTAGTGAGCAATGAATCACCGATAGTACTTCAACCCCTTTCAAATAAGCGGATATTACAAAGCATAGATCTTCCCGAGAAGCCGGGTGGATATTTACTGGTTGCTGAATATACTACCGGACCTTCGGCAGAGCCTGTCATTTCGAGAAGACATATCAAAATAGGTCAAGCTGATTCTTACAAATTTTTTGAATTAAAGCCGAAACAGCTCAGGTAGTATATCACATTACCAAAATAGTGCATAATAAGTTTTCACCCGGTTAATGGTAATCCTGCCCGCTAGCGAACGCTTAATTTCTTCCTTAAGGACACCATTGTACCGTCT
>DATAEX010000476.1:0-2973 GCA_036257765.1 Bacteroidales bacterium | reverse complement strand
CCTATGGCACCACGGAATTCTTTTAATAATATAAGTTTCCTGCCCAACACCCGCAAAAGCTGTGGCACTTCGAGCTTCAACTCCGCGAGATTCGAGAGAATTCTGATTGCCGTATCGGTTTTTCCTTTTGAGGCAAAGAAATCAGATGCATCAATGAAAAATGAGGGTGTGGTTCCGTATTCCTGTTTAAGCTTCAGATAAGTTTTGTATAGTTGTTGTTCATTCGCATACTCAAGAACCTTCATGTAGGGTGTTTCCGGATTCCAGGCGTTGATCTGAATTGCTGAAACTTTTTCGTGAATTACCGAGGAATTCTGAAGCACACTTTGGTCAGTGCTCATATTGAGTGAAACGATCTCATTCACTGCATCAATTTCCCTTAGTTCAGCATTATCTCCAGATGAAGAAGGAGGTGGTGGAGGCGGTGGTACGCGGCTTTCCGATTCCATATCCGTTTGCTCGATTTCCATGTACAAAATTTCTTCATTTTGTACCTCTTCTTCAACTACCGTAGCAGCAGTAAATACCGCAACTGTATCCGGTTCATTTGTATTCTCTTCTCTGATGGCACTGGCTTGTTTAACAGGAAATTTGGTATTCCACCACATGGTTTGTTCTTCCGAATTTTCAAGAACCTGTGAAAAATGAAGTTCGTTCTGATCGGTTGTTTTTTTTGCTATTGAATTGATTCTTTGAAAATACGCTGCCTGCATCCCCTTAGGAGGAATAACCTCATATCTGACATAGTCTTCAATTGTTTCAAGAACAAGTAATGATGTGTTGGGGGTAATAATTCCAAATTCCTTGCCAGTTTTAGTAATTTCGGGCTTGTTTTTATCCGAATTAAGGCTTAATTCGGCAATCTTCTTTTCAGCCCATAACCTGCGCAAAATATCCGCATCTGTTGAATTATCCGCATGAATGGTTATTCTACTTGAACTGAAAACAGTCGATCCAAAACCAAAATTGAGCACTACGGTGGCTGTTTTTCCGCTTAAAATTCCTGCCAAAGTGAATGTCCCGTTTAGCTGACAGGGTTTTGAGGGAAGGATATCTCCGGCACTTCCATTTTCGATTACAGCTGATATAAATTGCAAATTGAGAGTTTCGAGCCTTTTCAAGGATTCTGCAACTCCCAATATACTCAGATCGATATAAGACCCTCCGGTTTCCTGTGATATTCCCAACAGAAATGAATGATTTGCAATATGGCTGGAATTAATGGTATATACAGGGACATTTCCTAAAACCGGTTCGCTGTATTCGTAATTTGATAATCCATCACTAAATAAAAGTATTTCATCTGAATTGAACCTGCCAGGATCAAGCTCTCCAAAAGATGTACCTCCATCGATCACCAGGCTATTTAATACAGACCTTAGATCTTCCCAATTTCCTGATCTTACTTTAAATTCAACAGGTTTTTCGGTTTTTATATTAAATGGAACAAGAGTGACTGTGAGATTACCTATCTTTCTAAAATATCCGTCCAGTAATTGCATCTCCTTTGGAATATCCCTGTTATGAGCAGAATTGGAATTATCCCAGAGGAGCGTAACTCTGCCCGGCAGCTTTTTATCCCTTTGAATCATTTCGGGTTTGCAGTTAAGATAAAACCAGGATGTATTAGGATCTCTTGTAGCAGTGTATACTACTGGTTTACTGTTTGATGGAAAATTAAGTGCAATATTCATTTCCGGGACGACGTTTTCCTGTTCAAAATCCGCTATAAAAGTGTCATCCCTCTTTCTGAATATTAGCTGGTTGATCTGATTGTCCGATCCGGGAATAACTTCATTTTTCAATATTTCAGCATGTATTGAAAATCGTCTGACCTGTTCAGATATTAATATTGGCAGATTGTACAGATCGTAATTACCAACATCGGAAAGCTCCTGTTCCACAGCTATAACAATACGCCGGGATCCATTAGCAGGGATGGGAAATATCCTTGCTCTGAAATTATTTCCTTCAGTCATTTCCAGTAATCCTGGATCAACCTTGCGGCGTTCAATGGCTTCAAAAACCGTTCTTCCCTTCTCTTTTTCAACAACTACTCCCTCCCTTAATTCGTCACCAATATCCAATGCGAATCTGGATACCGTCTGCCCTTTGTCAAGCGGAAAATTGAATTCGCCTTCGAGAACCCGGCTGTTAGGATTATAGTAAGTCATATCAAGGGTTGAAATCGCTATCCGGCCAATAATTTGGATGTCTATTGCGATTTCATCCAAACGAATGGAAAAATCACCATTTGATGAATTGGTGATTTTCATAACCGGTGTTATGCCTGATTTTAACGGTTGCTGTGCGCCAATTGGTTGTTTTTCACTCTGAAGAAATATTGCAAGGAGGATTACGATCAGTAACCTGTCCAGCGCCAGAATGGTTTTCATAATAGTGAGAATAAGAAAGCGAATTGTTTCTTATTAGATGAAAAAAGGATCAATATTCCATATAAATCGGGCGAGATTTTTGATTTGAAGTTTATAAATCTCTGTATATCAATTAAAAAAAAGTCCCGCTTTTGGCGGGACTGAAAATTCTAAATGTTATAATATTTTAAACTATGCAAGTTTAACATTAACTGCATTTAAACCTTTTCTTCCTTCTTCAAGATCAAAAACTACATCATCATTCTCCCTGATACTTTCCTTTAATCCGGAGACATGGACAAAATACTCTTTTGATGAATCTGAGTCTTTAATGAATCCAAATCCTTTCGATTCATTAAAAAATTTAACTGTACCGTTTTTCATTAATTTATTATTGATTTTAATTATGGTGTAAAGTTACACTTATTTAAATGGATATATTGATCTTTTAGTATTATTTTACTGATCTTTCTTTTCTCCGGGTTTTAAATTGTCCGTTGGTTCGGTCTCAACAGGCGGCTCGGAAGATATGCGGCCGAATTTATCCACATACGCGATCATGCTTTCAAAGTCCTTTTTAGGCTGATTTTTCTTATCA
>DATAEX010000455.1:0-3509 GCA_036257765.1 Bacteroidales bacterium | reverse complement strand
ATCTTGTCATCAAAGACTATTCTGTGGAATGGGCCTATGGGTGTATTTGAAATGCCGAAATTTGCTGCTGGAACTTCAGCCATTGCCAAAGCAATAGCTGAGGCCACCGGTAAGGGTGCATTCAGTCTGATAGGCGGAGGCGATTCAGTGGCTGCAATTAATAAAAACAAGCTGGCTGATAAGGTAAGTTACGTTTCAACGGGCGGCGGAGCAATGCTTGAATATATCGAAGGCAAAGATCTCCCCGGAATTAAAGCGATCCGCAAATAAGATACCGGTTGCTTATCGAATAAATGCCCGTTGTGACCATAAGTCATTACGGGCATTATTATTATAAAATTAGGATTTCCTCTCTGTAATACATATTTTGCTTATGAAAAACAAAAGCATTGCTATCTTAGGAGGAGGCAACCTGGGCACCTCTCTGGCCAAGGGTTTGATCAATTCAGGACAATTCAGTTATAAAAATCTCATTATTACTGAAAAAAGAGAACCAAGAATGGTTTATCTGCATGGACTTGGATTTACTGTTACCGAAAATAACAAGGACGCAGTTAATAAATCACAAATAGTCGTGGCTTCGGTAAAGCCTCAGCAGTTCAGTACACTTGCCGAAGAGATAAGAGAATATCTGACAGAGGATCATATTCTGATTTCCACTGTAACAGGAGTTTCGTTCAGGGAAATTGAAAATGCTACAGGTAAAATCCCAATGCTGCGGATAATGCCCAATACTGCACTTGAAATATGTGAATCAATGACGTGTATTGCTTTTAAAAACACAAATCCTGAACAGGAAGCATTGATGACCTCTATGTTCGAGAAAATGGGCAAAACCCTGATAATACCCGAAGATATGATGGATGCTGCTACAGTAGTAGGTGCCTGTGGTATAGCTTTTGCCCTTAGGTTTATGAGAGCCATGTCTCAGGGTGGAATTGAAATCGGATTTAATTCTGAAATGTCACAGCTTATTACAGCCCAGACAGTCAAAGGTGCTGCTCAATTAATTGTAGAAACCAGCAATCATCCTGAAAAAGAAATCGACAAGGTAACAACTCCCCAGGGCATAACTATCTCGGGACTAAATGAAATGGAACATCAGGGATTAAGCTCCGCCGTTATCAGGGGACTCATTACTTCATTTAACAAGCTCGAAAACCTGGGAACTAAGATTCATAAAATCCACAAGGATTAACAACAGTATTTTGTTGTAACTTTCCAACTTAGTATTCACAATATGAGTGCAATTGATAATTTTCCGAAATATCTTTTCCTGGAGTACAATAAGTTCCGGAAAGAAGTGCCTTCAATGACAAAAGCACATCAGTTTATTGACAATCTGATATATTTTATTTTTCCTTTCAAGATAGATAAAAAATGTACACTTCCACTTATAGAGCTAAATCTGGCCCAATTACAGCTTGATTTCAAGGATCTGCTCGACCCGATAGGAAGCCTTCTTGACCAATCGATAAATCAGTTATCTAAGGATTTCTTTGAGGCAATCCCTGCTATATATGACAGTCTTATTAAGGATGCCCAGCTCTTTGTTGATTTTGATCCTGCTGCCCGTTCCCGTGAAAGCGTAATTTTGTATTACCCCGGTTTTTATGCAATATCAGTATATCGCCTTTCACATAGGCTGTTCGAACTAAAAATTCCTTATGTTCCAAGAATGATCTGCGAATATGCTCACAGTAAAACCGGTATCGATATCCATCCGGGCGCTTTGATCGGAGAGCATTTTTTCATTGATCATGGTACAGGAATAGTGATAGGTGAAACGACTATTATTGGAAATAATGTTAAAATATATCAGGGTGTTACATTAGGTGCTGCATCTGTTGATAAAAAATTGAAAGGTAAAAAGCGGCATCCGACACTCGAAGATAATGTGATTGTATACTCCGGTAGTACAATCCTTGGTGGAGATACAATCATTGGTCACGATACAGTTGTTGGAGGGAATGTCTGGCTTACCAAAAGTGTTCCACCCTTTTCTCTCGTTTATCATGAAAGCAAAGTTGTAATCCGGGATAACAAAAACTTTGTTGCTCCTGACAATTTTGTAATATAATATCGACATTTAAAATAATAATAAAGCCAATGAAAGCTCAGTCCATACTTGAAACAATTGGAAATACCCCTCACCTGAAAATTAACAGGTTGTTCGGAGACAGTTATGAAGTATGGTACAAATTGGAACGAGCCAATCCGGGAGGCAGTATCAAAGATCGCATCGCCCTTTCAATGATTGAAGATGCTGAAAATAAGGGAATACTTAAACCGGGATCTGTAATTGTGGAACCCACCTCCGGAAATACAGGAATTGGTCTGGCAATGGTGGCAGCCGTAAAAAAATACAGGCTTATTCTGGTAATGCCCGATTCCTTTTCAATTGAAAGAAGGAAAATAATGGCGTCATTCGGGGCTGAATTCGAGCTTACCCCGCGGGAAAAAGGCATGCAGGGTGCAGTGGATAAGGCTAATGAAATAGTAGATTCAAATCCAGATGCCTGGATGCCTATGCAATTTGAAAATGAAGCTAATATTGAAATACACCGAAAAGCAACTGCAATAGAAATCATCAGGGATTTTCCCGAAGGCATTGATTGTTTCATAGGAGGAGTGGGAACCGGCGGCCATGTAACAGGTGTTGCTTACGAACTAAGGAAACGCTTCCCGTCAGTAAAGGTTTTTGCTTTTGAACCGGAGTTATCTCCGATAATTAGTGGAGGAAAAGCCGGACCCCATCCTATACAGGGCATAGGCGCCAACTTTATACCAAAAAATCTTCATACGCATCTGCTTGATGGCGTAATTACGGTTTCAAAGGACGAAGCATTTGAGTATACACGCAGGGCCGCAAAAGAAGAAGGAGTTTTTGTCGGAATTTCATCAGGTGCTGCCCTGGCCGCTGTTGCCAAAAAACTTCCCGATCTTCCAACCGGTTCCAGAATACTTACATTTAATTACGACTCCGGCGAAAGATATCTTTCAATTGAAGGATTATTTTGAGTCTTAATGAGACGCCATTATAAGCATCAATGCCGTTAGGGGTTTAATTAACTATAATTTAACAAGATTATCTCTAACCATCTGAAAGCATAGCTGTTTTATAGTTAAATCATGCAAAATGCTTTTCAGACTGACATTAACAGTTTGCTTTTTAATTGGCTTTTCTTTTAATTCTTTTGTGCAGGCACAAAAAGTGCCCGTTTTAGGTTTTTCTGATTTTGAAAAAAGGCTGACCAGCAATTCTGATACGGTTTTCGTCATTAATTTCTGGGCAACATGGTGTGCACCGTGCCGTAAAGAACTTCCTGAATTTGAAAGAATCCATAAGTCTCATGCCGATGAGAAGGTAAGAGTTTTACTGGTCAGCCTTGATTTTCCTTCACAGGCTGAAAAATCACTGAAAAGTTTTCTGACACTGAATAGTATCACAGCTCCTGTTATTCTGCTTAATGAGCCTGACGCGAATGCATGGATCGATAAAGTTCATC
>DATAEX010000390.1:0-2776 GCA_036257765.1 Bacteroidales bacterium | reverse complement strand
ATTTGAAATTGGGAAAGCCGGCTCCCCGAAATGTCCTGCCTAATTCATCCATTAAACTGGAGGAGCTTTCAGAATAAACTACTCTACTTTTCGCGTTACCAGCATATAAAAATCATTCTCGAGAGGCAAATAGCCCTGATCGTAACAGAAATAGTACACTGTACCGGTTTTGGTTGTATACAGATTTGTAACAAAACCGAAATCAAAGCCTTTTTTGGCCAGACGGGATTTGTGCAGTCGTATTTTGCCGTCAGGATTTAATCCGGCCATGATATTCCTGTTCTTTTTCAGGATGCCATTTACCTTTCGTACGTACTGATTTCCTGCTACGCTTTTGATTTTATTATTATAAGTATTGCGGCAGGCATCCGAACAGAACTTTTTATCGGTGCGGCCATGCAGTATTTCACCACATTCCATGCATTTTCTTTCCATAACCTGGTTGATTGATTTACTGGTATATAAGCGTTTGTATCTGAGTACAAATATTTACATTCGTTTATAAATGACAATAAGCAATTAATAACCGAATACCTGTGCGGGTGATCCGTTACTTTACCCAATCAATTTTATCAATCACATCAACCCGTAGTTTTTAACATTTAAATTTAGTAATTATGAACACATTACGCAACAAGGTTCAATTAATTGGCCGGCTTGGTCAGAACCCGGAGCTACGTTCGTTCGAGAACGGAAAGTCGATGGCAAAGTTTTCTATGGCCACCGAAGATTCGTACCGTGATGCCACCGGCAAAAAAATCACGGAAACCCAGTGGCATAACATTGTGGCCTGGGGAAACCTGGCGAAAATAGCTGAACAGTACCTCGTTAAAGGCAGCGAAGTGGCTGTTGAAGGCAGGCTTTCTCACAGAAGTTATGACGATAAAGATGGGAAGAAACACTACTTTACAGAGGTGATCCTGAACGATATGGTTATGCTGAGAGGAAACAGCATCCCGGCAGAGGAATAATCAAATTTCCCGGGTGTACACGGTTATTCGTCCGGATGCACCCGGTCAATTAATAGTTCAATTTCATTGAAACCGGCAACAATATATTCTGTTCCTGCTGCATTAAGTTCTGAAGGAGTAAACCCGGTAGTTATTCCTATGACTTTACATCCTGCTGCCCGGGCCGATCTTACTCCATTCGGCGAATCTTCAATCACAAGCGCCCGCGATGCGGAAACCCCCAACCGGCTTAATGCCTTCAAATAGGGCTCAGGATGAGGTTTATGATTCAGCGTATGTTCACCCAGCTGAACCACATCAAACCATTTGAGAAATCTGAATTTTTTTTCCGATATCATCATATCGGCTTCGGTAGTTGATGTAACAAGAGCCATACGTGGGAATTTTTCATGTGCTTTGGCTATAAATTCCAGGGCTCCGGGCACAATTGAAATACTTTCAGACAGCTCAAGGAAGATCTTTCTTTTATGCGAATCAAGTTCATCGGCCGGAAAAACACCATGGGTGAGGTTTTCCGATACATGGTTCCAGAATACCTTATCAGGCCTTCCCTTAAAATCTTTAAAAAGATGGTCAGGGTATTCAATACCGTATTTTTCCAATGTTAACTTTTTGGCCTGCGCATGAAGATCCTCAGAATAAATTATTACACCGTCAAGATCAAACAATATGGCCTGGAATTCTATCATCCTAAGCAATTTACCATACGGCAGTAAACAACTATAAATAAGCGGCGAAGGCTCTAAGACACTAAGTTAGTCAGATATAGCCGAAAATAACAGGTATTAAGGCTTTTCCGAAAAGTAAAAAAGAAATATTATTCAGGCTCTTATTTCCCAGGCAGGGAAAAAATATTTTTTTTATGTAACTTGCTATTCCACTAATCCAGCAAACATGCAGCCCGGAGATTGTCCTTTCTGCAGTAAGAAAATAGAATCATCGGTTTTCCTTGTGAAAGGCAGCTACATGGCATTATATAATATAGCTCCTGTTCTGCCGGGGCATTCTCTTATTGTTCCTAAAAAACACGTAACCAGCATATTAAGTTTAAATAAATCGGAATTATCCGATTTTTTCGAGACTGCCAGGGAAGCCCTTCACATACTTATGAAAGCTTTCAGCACCGATGCATTCGATTGGTCGTTGCAGGAAAAACCTGAAGCAGGACAAACCATTGAACACCTTCATCTGCATCTTGTGCCGCGTTTGAAAAACGACCTTAAACGTCCCGGTGACTGGTACCCGTTGGTTTCCGGAAATGACGATTCGCTCATCGACAGCCTGAACCGTCAGCGTCTCAATGAAGCAGCTCTCAGCCAAATAATAACCGAGCTGAAAAAAATTGCATCATCCGATCTGTAAACATATAAATACTTACACCCTATGAAACTATTCGTAATTGTTGCCTGGATCAGTGGAATTCTGGCTGTCGTTCTGATGATTATGGGCGCCCTTGCTCTCATTATCGGTGAAAACTTATTCGGGGTCAGGCACGAAGCCAACTATTTTATTGCAGCAAGCAGCCTGCTTTTACTGGGAATTCTATGTGTTCTTGCAAAACAAGGCTGTGTAGACCGTAAAGAATTAAAAGTTTAACTGTTTCTCCGGCTTAGTTTTTTTGGGCGGTACCGGGTCGTATCCGTGAGTGCCCCAGGGATTACACCTTAATATCCTCCATGCGGCCAGTGCACTTCCTTTGAATATTCCGTGCACTTTAAGGGCTTCAATGGCATATACCGAGCATGACGGATAATGTCTGCACGTCTTTGGAAATAAAGGCGAGATGGAATACTGATAAAATTTTA
>DATAEX010000447.1:0-6511 GCA_036257765.1 Bacteroidales bacterium | reverse complement strand
AAAACATTAAGAACGTTAATATCTTTTTTTCCAATTTTGCATAAAAATTGAAGCCTGAATTCATAAATTAAAAGGGTGATGAATCAACTCAAAAAGCAATTTGCAGTTTCTCAATCCCTTATCTGATGGGGTTAATAACTCTGTGGGAATGTTAATAAATACGATAGAACACTTTTTGCCCAGCGGGGTTACTGTTATTAACTTGCGGTACCGTCTGAGATACCCTGAGAAAGTTTCTATTAGAAAGGATTCCAACGAAATAAATTTATACCCATGCAGGCTGAAGATATTAAACTCAAGAACTCGACTCTTAACCCCACCGAAAGCACAGAACCAGTGAAAAAAGTAGTTGTAAATAAAGACATGACAACCTATTCGTACGAGGAAGCTTTCCAGAGCACACTTGAGTATTTTAAGGGTGATGAGCTGGCTGCAACGGTTTGGGTGAATAAGTATGCGCTTAAAGATTCATTCGGAAAAATATATGAAAAGAATCCTGAACAGATGCACTGGCGTATAGCCAATGAAATTTTCCGTATCGAGCAGAAATACCCGAATCCCATGCCACTCATGGTAATTCATTCTCTTCTTAAGGACTTCAAATATATTGTGCCCCAGGGAAGCCCTATGACCGGCATTGGGAATAATTTCCAGATCGCGTCCCTGTCGAATTGCTTTGTTATAGGCAACCAGGGCACTTCAGATTCATACGGCGGAATCATGAAAATCGACCAGGAGCAGGTGCAGCTTATGAAACGCCGTGGTGGTGTGGGTCATGATCTGTCGCATATCCGTCCAAAGGGAACACCCGTCCTTAACAGCGCACTTACTTCAACAGGTGTCGTTCCGTTCATGGAAAGGTATTCCAATTCAACCCGCGAAGTTGCCCAGGATGGACGCCGTGGTGCCCTGATGCTGAGTATATCCATCAAACATCCCGATTCTGAAAAATTCATTGACGCCAAGCTTGAGAAAGGTAAAGTAACAGGAGCAAACATATCGGTCAGGATCAATGACGAATTTATGAATGCCGTTGTGAACAATTCGAATTATGTTCAGCAATACCCCATTGATTCACCTGATCCGATAGTTAAAAAAGAAATCGAAGCCCGCAAATTATGGGAAAAGATTGTGCATAATGCCTGGAAATCCGCTGAACCGGGAGTTCTGTTCTGGGATACCATTATCCGCGAATCAGTCCCCGATTGTTATGCCGATATGGGCTACAGGACGGTTTCAACGAATCCATGCGGAGAGATTCCGTTATGCCCCTATGATTCATGCCGGCTTCTGGCTATTAACCTCTATAGTTATGTAAAAGACCCTTTCACTCCTTCGGCAAAATTCGACTTTGATCTCTTCAGGCAGCACGTGCATTATGCTCAACGTATGATGGATGATATTATTGACCTTGAACTCGAAAAGATCGATGCCATCCTTGATAAAGTGAACAGAGATCCTGAAGATCCTGAATTAAAAAGGGTTGAAAAGAAACTTTGGGACAATATCAGGGTTAAAGCCGAAGAAGGAAGGCGTACAGGTATTGGGATTACTGCTGAAGGTGATATGCTTGCAGGGCTGGGTTTACGGTATGGAAGTGATGATGCCATAGATTTTTCGGTGGAAGTTCAAAAAACACTGGCTGTCGAAGCGTATCGTTCATCAATTGAAGTAGCAAAAGAACGCGGTCCCTTCGCGATTTATGATGCCCATCTGGAAAAAGATAATCCGTTTATCCTCAGACTCAAAAACGAGGACGAACATATGTACCGCGATATGGTAAAATACGGTCGCAGAAATATTGCACTGCTTACCATAGCTCCTACGGGAACTACCAGCCTGATGACTCAGACAACGTCGGGAATTGAGCCGGTATTTCTACCTGTTTATAAGCGGAGAAGAAAAGTTAATCCCAACGATTCCAATATCAAGATCTCATTTACCGATGAAGTTGGCGATAAATGGGAAGAGTATAATGTGTTCCATCACAAGTTCCTTACATGGCTCGAAGTAAACGGTTATAGTGTTGAAGAGGTGATGAAATACAACGATGAAAAACTTCAGGAAATAGTGGCCAAATCGCCCTATTACAAAGCCACCTCAAACGATGTCGACTGGATGAATAAGGTCAGGATGCAAGGTGAAGTGCAGAAATGGGTTGATCATTCCATCAGCGTAACAATTAACCTGCCCCAGCATGTGAACGAAGAACTAGTCGGACAGCTTTATGTAACAGCATGGCAAAGCGGATGTAAGGGTGTCACCGTTTACCGCGACGGATCCAGATCGGGAGTTTTGCTTACTAATTCAGAGAAAGAGAAAGGCAAGGAAAGTGAAGATAATGATGGCCTGAAATACAAACGACCAAAAGTGCTTGATGCCGATATAATCCGGTTCAATAACAGTGAAGAAAAATGGATTGCGTTTATTGGCCTGAAAGATGGAAAGCCATATGAAATATTTACTGGTATGGTAGATGATGAAATGTTCCCTATACCAAAATCAATTACAAAGGGCAAGATCATTAAAAACCGCGATGAGCACGGAAAATCAAGATACGATTTTCAATATACCGATAAATACGGCTATAATAATACATTGGGCGGACTGTCGCATATGTTTAACAAGGAGTACTGGAATTATGCCAAGTTATTTTCCAGTGTGCTGCGTCATGGTATGCCCATTGCTGACGTGGTAAACCTTGTTGCATCGCTGCAACTCGACAGCGATACTATCAATACATGGAAGAATGGTGTTGAAAGAGCATTAAAAAGGTACATACCCAACGATACCAGGGCAAAAAAAGGTAAAACCTGTTCTGAATGCGGATCAGAAAATCTGATCTATCAGGAAGGCTGTCTCAAATGTACCTCATGTGGATCATCCAAGTGCGGATGATCCTGGCTTGTTGCTGTAAAAAAATCCGGGGCAAATGCCCCGGATTTTTTTTGCTATTATTAAGCCGCCTCTATTCTTCCTTTTCTTCTGCTTCGTAAGCCTTTAGCAGTTCTTCCTGGACATTGCCCGGTACGGGCTCGTATTCCAGGAACTTCATGGAATACATGGCTCGTCCGCCTGTTATTGAACTGAGTGCAGTTGAGTATTTATTCATTTCGGCGAGAGGAACCTTGGCAGTAATTTTCTGGAATCCCATTTCGGTTGACATCCCCTGGACAATGGCGCGGCGGCCCTGCAGGTCACTCATTACATCACCCATGCGGTCGCCCGGAACAAGAACATCCACAAGGTACATAGGCTCAAGGATCTTTGGAGCTGCCTTCTTGAATGCCATGCTGAATGCATTTCTTCCTGCAAGCTTAAATGAAATTTCGTTTGAATCCACCGGATGCATCTTACCGTCGTAAACATACACTCTTATATCACGCGCATATGAACCAGTAAGAGGTCCTACTTCTATTTTTTCCATGATACCCTTCAGAATGGCAGGCAAAAATCTTGCATCAATGGAGCCTCCTACAATGCAGTTAAAATATACAAGCTTGCCACCCCATGCCAGATCAATTTCCTCCTTATCACGGATTGACATTTTCTGGTCCTTGCCATCAATTTTGAACATTTGAGTATCCGGAACACCTTCCTTGTGAGGTTCTATAACCATATGAACTTCACCAAACTGACCTGCACCGCCGGATTGTTTTTTATGCCTGTAATCGGCCTGTGCGAATTTGGTGATAGTCTCGCGATAAGGAATCTTCGGTGCCACGAATTCAGTTCCTATTTTAAAAATATTGTCAAGATGCCATTTTAAGATGTTCATATGGAATTCACCCTGACCCGACAGTATGATCTGTTTCAGCTCTTTTGAATATTCAATCTGAATTGTAGGATCTTCAAAATTCATCCTCTGAAGGGATTCGCCCAGTTTCTCCTCATCTCCTTCGCTCAGTGTTCGGATTGCCGTGCGGTATTTTGGTTCAGGAAATTCAATGGGTTTAAATTTGAGGCTGCTGTCCGTTGATAGTGTCTGGTTGGTCCTTGTTGCCTTAAGTTTTACAGTTGCTCCCAAATCTCCTGCTATCATGCCGGGTACCTTTGTACGGTTTTTGCCGGCAACCACAAATATCTGAGCAATTCTTTCCTTATTCTGCGTGGTGTTATTCACCAGATCCATGCCTTCCTTAACTTCACCGGCCATAACCTTGAAATAGTTGATTTCGCCGATATGCGTTTCAACAGCCGATTTATAAACAAACAATGTGGCAGGACCAGCCGGATCGCATTTTACTTCTTTATTGCCGGCAACAGGTGCAGGAACTTCATTAGGAGCAGGTGCAAGCTGTGAAACGAATTCAAGGATGCGGCCCACTCCGATATTTCTTTTGGCTGAAACACAAAATATCGGAAACATTCCTCTCTGATTTAAACCCGTCTTGATGCCCTTCAGTAATTCTTCAGGAGTCAGCGCATCATTGGCAAAAAACTGTTCCATTAATGCCTCATCGCTTTCAGCAGCTCTTTCAACAAGAGCGGCATGCAATTCTTCGGCCTGATCTTTCTGATCAGCAGGAATATCCGAAATCTGGGGCTTGCCACCTTCTTTTGGATATTTATAAAGCTTCATAGCCAGCACATCAACAATGGAATCAAAACCAGACCCGGTAGTAACAGGATACTGTAAAATAACAGCATGATTACCGAATCTTTCTTTTATCGATTCAATAGTTTTTTCCCAGTTTGCTTTTTCATGATCAACCTGGTTTACAACAAACATTATCGACTTACCGGCATTTGCAATGTATCTCCCGTGGATTTCAGCTCCTACTTCAATACCATTCTGAGCATTCACAACCATAATGGCACTGTCGGTAACCGGTAATGCTGATACTATACCATTCACAAAGTCATCAAGTCCAGGAACATCAATAATATTTATTTTATGATCGTTGTAAAGAGTATACAAAAGTGACGAGAATACTGAATTCGAGTTATTCTGCTCAATTTCTTTGAAATCCGATACGGTATTCTTGCTTTCAACATCTCCGCGTCTTTCAATTACGCCTCCTTCAAATAGCATTGCTTCTGATAAAGTAGTTTTACCTGATCCCGAATTTCCAACAATTACAACGTTCCTGATCTGACTTGTTGAATATGTCTTCATTTGTTAAATTATTAGCTATTAATATCTTAATGACTGCCCAGCGGCAAGAGAACTGCAAAAATAACAAAAATTTACAGATGCCCAAACTACAGACGCGCCCAAATTGGGCGTGGATCAAATCGGGAGAATCTAATAATAAAAAATCCGGATTTTCTCGATCCGGATTTTTATCTTTTACATAATGTCGTCTACTCCGCCACCCCCTTCAGAGCCTTCTTCCCGCCTGTTGCCATTCTGTCGGTAATTGTTCAGCCTGTACGACAAATTAAGTGTCACAACAGGAGCTTCTCTTTTGAAACGATTGAATGCATAAAAGGAACTTCCTTCAGATTCAAAAGCAAATTTTCCGGTCGAAAATATATCCCTGGCATTGAGCGAAACGGTAAGTTGTTTTTTAAGCATCTCCTTGCGTATGGCAACATTAGTTATAAAAAAGCCTTCACGTTTTCCCTGCAAGGTATTAGAAGGTCCGTTGTACATTGTGGTAATCTGTAATCTTGTATCCCATTTCATTTTAAACATGGAATTCAGGTTGGTGCGCCAGCTTGTAGCTACCGAAGTGACGTCATTTCCTTCAACTTCACCATTTAGCTGATATCTGAAAACATTGCCGGTAAGATTAAGCTGCCACCATTTGGTAACATCGAGATTTGTCATAAGTTCCAAACCCACCGAATAATCCTTATCAGCATTTGTCACGGTGAAAGTGAAAACCGGCCGGCCCGATAATGTATCCACTCCGTTAATCTGCGTTATTTTATCGTTTGTGACGCGATAGTATGTTTCGAGAGAGACAAATCCCTTGTCGAACTTATACTGGTAGTTCAATTCGAAAGCATTTGTGAATTCAGGTCTCAAGGCAGGATTACCGAAATATATATTGCTAGTGCCCCTGAATTCTTTAAACGGATTTAATTCACGTGTATTGGGTCTCTGTATACGCCGTGTATATGTAAACTGCACTTGGTGCGCATCATTGAATTTTCGTGTGATATATGCCGAAGGAAACAGATGCAGTTTCTCGTAAGTAAAAGCCTCGTTGGTTGTTTTCTGTTCCAGCTTCCTGTTATCATATTCTGCGCGTAATCCGGCCTGATATTCAAATTTTCCTACCGGGCCTGAGAAAATGGCATAAGCCGACTGCAACGCATCGAGATAATACAGGCTGTTACTGATGGTATCATTTCTAAGCCATTCATTGCCCAAAGCTTGAAAATCCTCGAATATATAATCAGCATCTGTTTGATCCCATCGTGATTGAAGTCCTGTTTCAAGCTTTCCTGGGCCTACAGGTGAGGTATAATCCAGTTCAAGCCGCAATTCTCTTTCAGGTTGCTCAGTTCGTGAACGGGTTTGAGACGTTTCGTTTGCAAGAGGAACATAAGCTTCATT
>DATAEX010000440.1:0-1790 GCA_036257765.1 Bacteroidales bacterium | reverse complement strand
CATAAATTGTTTCTGAAAATCAAGAGCAGAATGTATTTGCCGCAGATTACCGATTATGGTTTCATTATCCTTATCAGGAAATAAAAAATCAAGAATTTTTTTAAATTCAGGAACTACAACAATTCTGTTCAGCGCAGCATTGATCTCATGATCGTAATAAGGCCGTATATCCTCAAACTCCTCCTGATACATGATCATTACTCATTAATCGAGATCCTTCCTTAAGGCGGCCATTTTTATTGCTGTAATTGCGGCTTCATCGCCTTTATTCCCGTGTTTTCCACCGGACCGGTCTTTTGCCTGTTGTAAGTTATTTGTTGTTAAAATGCCAAAAATAACGGGCAGGCTGTATACCAGGTTTAGCTGTGTGATACCCTGTGTAACACTCTGACAAATGAAATCAAAGTGTCTGGTTTCGCCCTGAATTACGCAGCCAAGGCATATGATGGCATCGAATTCATCATTCTCAGCCATCCACTGGGCCCCTAGTGTAAGCTCGAAGCTTCCGGGTACATGTCTTACAATAATATTTTTATCCGCTGCGCCATGCTTCTTAAGAGTTTTGATGGCGGAATCGCGCATGGCAAAGGTAATTTCATCATTCCATTCGGCCACAACAAGGCCAAACTTCATATTACGGGCATTGGGAATATCGCCGGGGTTGTAAGCTGACAGGTTTTTCTGAGCTGTAGCCATAACTTCCCGATTTAGTTACTTCATTTTTATTTCAAGAGCGGCAATATACTTGTCAATTACTTTTCCTTCCTCGGTTTCAGGATAGTCCTTTTTAATTGTACTGTAAGCTTTCATAGCTTTGTCATATTCCTTAAGATCTTCATAAACCAAACCGGCCTTTTTAAGGAATATCGGAGATGTGAAAGAATTCTTTTTTCTTATTGCGGCTTTAAGGTACAATTCAGCGGCTTCTTTCTTGTTGCCAAGCTCCAGGTTGCAATCACCTATTGCTCCAATTGCAAGTGAACCCACCATAATGTCTTCACCATCGAATTTTTCAAGATGATCGATTGCTGATTCAAAATCGCCTGTTCGCATATAGCATACTCCTGCATAATAATGCGCCAGGTTTGCAGTCTTCGTAATGCTGTATTCATCAATCACATCCAGGAAGCCATAATTGGCACCGTCGCCATCGAGTGCAAGCTGAAAGGAATCCTGCTCGAAGTAATTTTCCGCAACATACATTGCTTCCAATGCATCTTTGTTAGCCGGTTCAAGATAGAATTTTTTATAGCCTAAATATCCGCCGATAACAATAACAATAGCCAACAGAATAATTGTCAGGCTTTTTTGATTTTCTTCAATATATTGTTCGGTTTTGCTTAATGCATTCTCAACAGTTTGAAATCCGGTGGGATTTTCTTCAATCTTCTTTTTGCTCATTTCTGAAATGATTTTTTCTGACAGACCGCAAATGTAATGGTTTTTAAATTATTTCAGCTTCGAAAAATAAATTTTTTCTTGAGCATTTACAGACAGTTACAGTTAATTTTTATCCTATCCTCATTATGTTACTTGATTTGGTAACACCTGAAGCATTTATCTCGTAAATCTTTAATTAAACGTGGAAATAACGAATAATTCTATGAATATGCCCACAGATCAAAACACCGTAAATACTGATAAGAAAGGGTTTATGGTACTGCTCAATCCCGGGAACTGGAGCATTAAATGGAAAACGATGCTCAATTTTTTTGTCCGGGCAGTAGTGGCAATAGGTCTTCTTATACTGCTTACAAATCTTATTCAGCGGAAGATGACTATCCGGGAGG
>DATAEX010000437.1:0-6075 GCA_036257765.1 Bacteroidales bacterium | reverse complement strand
TCGTTTCTTTGCTGTTTTGCTGGTTATTACAAAACTTTCACAGACCATTTCGGCCCAATCCGGTATCGATCATTGGGAATCTGTTGTGTATTCCGGTGATACGTGGCATTATTATGTTAACAGTTCATCATACCCCACAATTGGCTGGCATACAAAAAATTTCGACGATTCATCCTGGATGACGGGCAATGGTGGTTTCGGATATGCTGACAATGACGATCAAACTATAATACCTAATCCGCCATATCCGACTTCAGTTCATGCGAGGATCGAATTCAACATTATAGACACATCGCAGATTGCTATGGCTTTGCTCAATATGGATTTCGATGACGGATTCATAGCCTGGATAAATGGTAAAGAAATTGCCCGTTCCAATATGGGGATACCATTAGAGGATCCCCAGATATCATATGCTTCAGCTGACCATGAAGCTGCAGGCTATCAGGGGCTTGATCGTCCTTCATTCCTGATATTGAATGGCATACTAAAACAATGCCTGGTCAATGGGACTAATGTACTTGCCGTACAGGTAAATAACTTTGGAACTACATCAAGCGATTTAAGCTGCATACCATTTCTGTCAGTAGCTTTAAAATCACCCGGTTCTTTTTACCGCGCTGTTCCTTCATGGTTTATAGAACCATTTACAGAGTTCGGAGCATCGGATATTCCCCTTGCTATGGTTGAAACAAACGGAAATACTATAGTTTCAGAACAAAAAGTAATAGTCGATTTCGGAATTATTGATAACGGTCCCGGCTCCGCAAATCATCTGTACGATGAATGGAATGGCTATCATGGCAAAGCTGGTATTGAATACCGTGGTTCCTCATCAATGATGTTCCCTAAAAAGAACTATGCACTGGAAACCAGAACAGATCAGGGGCTTGATACGGCTGTATCTTTGCTGGGTTTGCCTGCAGAAGCGGACTGGGTTTTGCACGGGCCATACTCCGACAAGTCACTTGTCAGAAATCGTCTGGCATATGATCTGGCAAGAGAAATGGGTCATTATGCACCCAGGGCGAGATTTTGTGAATTATTTGTCGATTACCAGTATCAGGGGCTCTATGTGCTGATCGAAAAAATTAAACGCGATTCGAACCGTGTCGCAATTGCTAAACTCGACACTTCCGATACAGAAGGTCATGCTCTTACAGGTGGGTATATCATAAAGATTGACCGATCAGCGGATGGCAGTTACACAGATGGCTGGTTCTCGAATTATCCCGGAAGCGGAGCATCCGGTCAGGGTCCTTTCTTTGCCTGGCATTACCCCAAATGGGAGGATATACTTCCTGTGCAGATGAACTATATCCGTAACCGGATTAACCGTTTTGAAGATGCCCTGTTCAGTTATGATTTCCGCAACCCTTATACAGGTTATCGCAGTCACGTGGATGTTAATTCCTTTATCGACTACTTTATCCTCGTGGAGCTTAGTAAAAATGTCGACGGATATCGGTTAAGTACTTTTCTCTATAAAGACAGAGACGACAGAGATCCCCTGATACATATGGGGCCAGTATGGGACTACGATCTGGCCTTCGGCAATGCCGATTACTATAATGCATCAGTTATCTCCGGCTGGAATTATCCGGTTCAAGCCGACGGATGGGGAACTCCTTACTGGTGGTCTCGGTTGATAAGCGATAGTTACTTCTCTGACAACCTGGATTGCAGATGGCGTCAGTTACGGCAAAACGTGCTTTCTGATGAATCATTGCTGGCAATGATTGATGCCTATGTCGACACTATGGATGAAGCAGTGGACAGAAATTTTGGTCAATGGCCAATTCATAGTCAGTACATATGGCCAAATGCTTATGTAGGAAACACATTTGCACAGGATATTAATTATATGAAAAATTGGATAATACAAAGAGCTGCGTGGATGGATACGCATATGCCGGGCGATTGTACTACCTCATCGGAAGAATATCCGGCAACTTCATTTATCCTTTCAGCCAGACCCAATCCGGCACGCGAAGTTGTTAATCTTGAAATTCAGAATCCTTTGCAGTTACCGCTGAATCTGGATATTATTAATACTGCTGGCGTAATTGTATATTCAGAGCTAACAGGGATCGAAAGCATAATTAACCGCAGAATTGCACTGAATCCGGGAATCTACATTATTAAAGCACGGAATGCCAATGAACATCAGACACTAAAAGTAGTGGTCCAATAAATTATAAAAGAGTACCAAAGCCTGCTAGTGTTTTGCGAAAGAAACCCGTATCGAGCGATTCAATACGAACCTGCTTTCCGGTACTTGGAGCATGAATAAAGCTTTTATTTCCAAGGTAAATTCCAACATGTGAAATCCGATTACCACGGGTTACAAAAAATACAAGATCACCGGGTTTAGCTTTACTTTCTATCAGTCTGCGGCTGGCGTTGTACTGTTCGTACGAAGAGTGAGGAAGTTTGTATCCAAACTGGTCATAAATGTATTTTACATATCCTGAACAATCGAATCCATTAGCACCAGACTCTCCCCATTTATAGTCTACACCGATATATTCCCTTGCTTTTTCAATGATGCGAAGGCGCATTGTATCCTTTGGCACTGCTTTATAATAATTTATTAAATCACTGTTATGGTTACTTGCCGAAATAATTTCTAAAACAGTGTTATCCTGCGAGAATGCCAGTACCGGTAGCTGAAACAGCAATATAAGGATACTGAGTATTTTCGTTCTCATATCATGTTTTGAATTTAAAGGGGCTGCTCCAAAATAACTGAAAAGCCTATGATGTTATTCTTAAAAATGCAATTTCGATTTAATAAAAATTGATTCTTGCCATTAACCTGGATATTAGTTGACTCAGTATAGTGAAAAACAATTGTATACAAATAAAGTTCACTGTCTGGGGTTTAACGGACAAGTCTGAAATTCCGGGGTGGAGACGGGGATGTCTTGGAATATTTGAGAGTATGTAATTAGGGAATAGCGGGTTCTCTTGTGATCCTGATCTCGGTAATTTGTTTATCTCCCGATGTTATGCGGAGGAGGTAATCGCCCAATTCAAAATTTTCCAGGTTGATCTCATTGTGCAGCGCATCGAGCTCAACTGCTTTTACTATCTTACCGGTCATATCCACAAATTTTCCAATATAAACCTTTTTTGTTTCGGAAGTTTTGATCACATTGATTACTGTAGATGTAACGAGCGGATATATCAGTAATTCACCTGCACCCAGATTTTCCTGGGCATTCGTCTCAGGCTTGATCATCACAATTTCTTCAACAAAGGTATTATCGTCTTCTGTGCTTAAACGCAAACCTGATTCCGGTTCCTGACCGAAAGAGATAACCAGAATAAAATGCAATAATCCTGTTATCAAATACTTTTTCATACAACGGGGCTGGGTAGGTATCAACAAAATTATGGAAAATATGCTCAAAAATCAACTTAAAACTTTAATTATCGCTAAAGCCCCCTGACCGATAATATACATCTTACCGACAGACCATTACTTTTGCAGAGGAAAACATTATCAGCATGTATTGATTTGTTGATCGGTTGAATCTCAAGATAATCCGAAGTCAGAGGTTTTATTCTCTCATTTCCCGGCAGAATCTGTGGTTACACTAATTGGCTTTGAATTTTCATGCTGTTTTTTGGGAATATAACAAAGAGCAGTTATTCCGCAGTCGAAATGTGTCGAATAGACAAGTTCAAGCTTTAATCGGTTTTCAAGATTGCTGAACATGGAACGGCCATCTCCGAGAATTACAGGGTTGACAAATAAATTGTACTCATCAACATGGCCCCCCTGAATTAATGACGAAAGGAATGTGACTCCGCCATAAACGATTATGTCCCTTCCTTTTGTTTCCTTTAACCTGCCTATTTCTTCGTTCAGATCTCCTGTTGCAAGTCTCGTATTTTTCCAGGATGTCCTTTCAAGCGTTTTAGAGAAAACAATCTTAGGGGTTTCTACCATCTTTCGTGTAAATGCATCGTTTGTTGCAGGATCATTCAGTCGCTTTTCCCACGTTTCGATGAAATTATAAGCCAGGTTCTTTCCCATGATTATGCAATCAACCGGACGGGTAAGATTGAAAACATATTTTTTTAATTCCCCGTCCCATTTCCATACAAGCCAATCAAGTTCACCGTTAGGACCTGCGATATAACCATCGATTGACATTTGAACCTGAAGCTTCAGTTTTCTCATATTTTAAGAGGTATTGTCCGTGCTGATATAACATCAAATTGAGGCATTTGTTTGAATAGCTGAATGCTATAAATCAAACAAAAAATAAATTAATTGGTTACTAATGCAAATCCTAAAATTTATGAAAAATACCTTATCCTTTGCCACCGGAATAATATTGGTATGTGTTTTCGGCTGGTTCATCCTGAATTCATGCATCACTAACACCGAAAATCCCAAAGTACCGATACAGAGAACTGCTGAAGTGAATTATGAGAACTTCTGTGCCGGATGCCATGGCAGAAATCTTGAAAAATTTGCAGCGAAATCATGGATGGAAGAAGAAGGAAATGCTTCGGTTATAAAAAGTATCAGGTTCGGTATTGAAGATATCGGGATGCCTGCCTTTGAGAAAACGTTCAGCAGCGAAGAAGTCGCTGCTCTTGCCAACTATGTTAAGAAAGGAATTCCGTCAGATAAAGGACAACTTAAGCCCGCTGCAACTACCAGTAACATTGTAGTATCGGAAAATCAAAAATTTATTATTGATACAGTCGTAAGCGGTCTTGAAGTACCGTGGGGACTGGTTTTTCTTCCCGATGGAGATATGCTGATTTCGGAACGCAAGGGGACTTTACATCGATATTCGAATGGAGTACTCTCGGAACCCATTGAAGGATTGCCTCCAATTATGGCATTTGGTCAGGGAGGTCTTCTTGATCTTTGCCTTCATCCCGATTATGAAAACAACGGTTGGCTTTATTTTTCCTATTCGGCATTAAATACCGATAGTAAAAGACGAATTGGCAATACTGCTATTATGAGATCGCGTCTTCAGGGAAACAAGCTGGTTGATCAGCAGATTATTTACAAGGGAGTTCCGGATACGGACAGGGGACATCACTATGGATGCAAGCTGGTATTTGATAATAAGGGATACCTGTTCTTTGGCAATGGTGAAAGAGGCCAGCACTTTGACTTTCCTCAAAAACTAAATAACAGTAACGGAAAAATTCACCGCATAAAGGATGATGGCACAATTCCCGAAGATAATCCTTTCTATAACACGCCCGGAGCAATAAAATCTATTTATAGCTATGGACACAGGAATCCGCAGGGGAATGTGTTTCATCCGGAAACCGGCGAATTATGGGAAACCGAACATGGGCCAAAGGGGGGTGATGAGATCAATATTATTAAGCCGGGCTTAAATTACGGATGGCCTGTTATTTCATACGGAATTAATTATGACGGAACAATACTCACTGAACTTTCAAAAAAAGAAGGCATGGAACAACCAATATTCTACTGGACTCCTTCAATAGGGCCATGTGGAATGACTTTTGTAACCGGGGACCGGTATAAAAACTGGAAAAACAACATACTTGTTGGTTCATTAAGTTTTCTGTATCTTGAAAGGGTTGTTATTAGTGGTCACTCCGTAACTCATCGTGAAAAACTGCTTGAAGGTATTGGCAGGGTTAGAAATGTGGTTATGGGTCCCGATGGATATATTTATGTGGCCATTGAAACTCCGGGGAAGATTTTACGACTCATGCCACTCAGCGATTAATTATATTTTAGATAATCAAAAGTGCCTGCCGGAATGTTAATCACTAAAGTTGTAATGAAATCTTCCTTTGCGATATTTTTTCTCATCAGTCTTCTTTGGGGCAGGAATATCCTTGGACAGGAAGATACTGTTACAATTGAAGCAGTTAATGTTGAGGCATATCATGTAAGCAGACAGCTAAGGTCAATTCCTGGCAGCCTTTCAGTTTTGACTGCAGGCAATCTGAAATTATATGATTATACATCCCTGCATGCTCTGAATTCCCTTCCCGGTGTTACTATCCAAAGTGGCACATACACCACCAACCGGATCATAATAAGGGGAATGGGAA
>DATAEX010000434.1:0-6826 GCA_036257765.1 Bacteroidales bacterium | reverse complement strand
CATGAATTTTTCAAGCTTCTGTATATCCTTATAGCTATAAAATGCAATGCAATTACCTTCACCTCCATCTCTGCCGGCCCGGCCTGTTTCCTGGTACTATCCTTCAAGGCTCTTGGGAATGTCATAATGGATCACAAACCTTACATCCGGTTTATCGATCCCCATACCAAATGCTATTGTTGCTACAATCACATCAGCCTCTTCCATGAGAAATCTGTCCTGGTTCTGTGATCTGGTTGCTGAATCAAGTCCTGCATGATACGGTAGTGCCTTAATTCCGTTCACCTGAAGCGTTTCTGCAAGTTCTTCAACCTTTTTCCGGCTCAGACAGTAAATAATACCCGATTTGCCATGGTTGTTCTTGATGAACTTAATAATTTCCTTGGTGACATTTTTTTTGGGCCGTACTTCATAATACAGATTGTGACGACGGAAGGATGATTTAAACACATTGGCATTCAGCATGCCAAGGTTTTTTTGTATGTCGTGCTGAACTTTTGGTGTAGCTGTAGCGGTAAGAGCTATGAGCGGCTCGGTACCAATTTCATTTATTATTGGCCTGATTCTCCTGTATTCAGGGCGGAAATCGTGACCCCATTCGGATATACAGTGAGCTTCATCGATAGCATAAAATGAAATTTTTATTTTTTTCAGAAATTGTATATTCTCTTCTTTTGTAAGAGATTCAGGTGCCACATATAGAAGTTTGGTCTTACCTTCCAGAATATCATGTTTCACTTTGGCAATAGCCGCCTTATTTAATGACGAATTCAGAAAATGCGCCACTCCGTCCTCTTCACTGAAACTTCGCATGGCGTCTACCTGGTTTTTCATTAACGCGATAAGGGGTGAGATGATAATTGCCGTTCCCTGCATCAGAAGAGCCGGAAGCTGATAACAAAGCGATTTGCCGCCTCCGGTCGGCATCAGAACAAAAGTATCATAACCTTCCAGCACATTACGTATTATTGCCTCCTGATTTCCTTTAAAACTGGTGAAACCAAAATGTTTCTTTAACACTTCAACTAATGAAATTTCCTGACTAACGTTCATCGTTCTTTCGTTTATTCATAATCCCCATAAGCATATTTATCCGTTTTGAAGGCAGGATATTTTAATTTACTCCTTAAAAACCACTCAACAAATAAATTTTTATGATTCCAGATCCGGCTCGAAACGCCTGATTGAAGGCTATTTCAAAATATTAAACCAGTTTTGTAAACTAAATTAATATTTTTTTTCTTATTTCGCTAAGCTTAAAAAAGCATTTTAATTTTAATTAACATATGTCCGTATCCGGACTAAGGAGTATTGCATGGAAGAAAAAGAAAAAGGAGAAATGACGTTTCTGGAACACCTTGAAGAGTTAAGGTGGCATATCATCAGGTCGGTCATTGCAATTATTGTTTTCAGCATTGTTGCTTTCATTTTTAAAAATATATTATTTGACACTATTCTTCTGGGACCAAGCAAAATAGATTTCTGGACTAACCGGATGCTTGAGGTTCTTGGTGATAAGCTGAACATGAACTTTCTGATCAATCAAAAACCCCTCGTATTACAGAACACTGCAGTTGCAGGGCAATTTGTTTCGCACATTAAAATAAGCCTGATCACCGGTCTGATGCTGGGATTCCCTTATATGTTCTACGAATTCTGGCGTTTTATAAGACCCGCATTATACCCGAACGAACGTAAACATGCCACAGGCGCCGTATTCTTTATTACCTTTCTGTTCCTTCTGGGTATTACGTTCGGCTACTTCCTGATAACTCCGTTCTCCATAAGCTTTCTTTATAATTACCAGGTGAGTGAAGTAGTCAGGAACATTCCAACCCTGGCGTCCTATGTTTCGCTGGTAACTTCTATTATTATGGTTAGCGGAATTCTTTTCGAGCTTCCGGTATTGATTTATTTCCTTAGTCAGATAGGACTGGTTACTCCTTCATTCCTCAAGAAGTATAGAAAACATGCATTCATTGCCATCCTGCTTATAGCTGGTATTATAACTCCTACTCCCGATATGTTTACACAACTTATGGTATCTTTACCTATGATACTTTTATATGAAGTCGGCATCGGTTTATCAAGAAGCGTGGAAAAGAAAAGAGCTAAAGAAATGGCTGGCTGAAACCGGCGGAATCAATACCTGAAATGAAGCTGAGAACTGAAAATCTGGTTAAACGATACCGCACACGAACTGTCGTTAAAGATGTTTCGTTTGAGGTAGAACAGGGTGAGATTGCAGGGCTTCTGGGGCCCAATGGTGCAGGCAAAACCACCTCGTTTTATATGATCGTAGGATTAATTCAGCCGAATTCAGGAAATATATATCTGGATGACCAGGATATTACTTATGAACCGGTTTACCGCAGAGCTCAGAAGGGTATAGGGTATCTTGCCCAGGAAGCATCGGTTTTCAGGCGTTTGAGCGTAGAAGATAATATCCGTGCAGTACTTGAAATGGCAAAACTCTCAAAAGAAGAGCAAAAGTTCAGGGTTGAATCGCTTTTGAATGAATTCGGACTTCAGAAAATAAGAAAAAGCCTCGGAATTCAGCTTTCAGGGGGTGAAAGAAGGCGCACAGAGATTGCCAGGGCGCTTGCACTGAAGCCTAATTTCATTTTGCTCGACGAACCTTTTGCTGGAGTCGATCCGATTGCAGTGGAAGATATTCAGGAAATTGTTGCAAAGCTGAAAGATAAAAATATAGGTATTTTAATCACCGATCATAACGTTCATGAGACCTTGTCGATTACCGACCGGGCATACCTGTTGTTCGAAGGCGAGATCCTTAAAGCTGGAACCGCCAAAGAGCTGGCCGAAGATGAACAGGTGAGAAGAGTTTATCTCGGAAAGAACTTCGAATTACGGTGAATCAGTCGGACAGTCTTGCAGTCATGCAGTCTTCCAGTCTTGCAGTCATGAAGTCATGCAGTCTTGGATTCTGAAACCCTGAAACACCTGAAACAACCTGAAACCCCTGAAACCTCAACCTCAAACATCAAACCTCAAACATCAAACATCAACCCCGAACCTCAAACCTCAAACATCAAACCTTAAACTGAATTTATCTATGTCCAAAGTTTACTTCACCGACCTCCGTGCCAATGCTAACCTGAATCTGCAACGCAAACTCGAGATCCTGATCCGGAAAGCCGGAATCGACACAATTGATTTCAACAGGAAAATCACTGCAGTCAAGATACATTTTGGTGAACCCGGTAATCTGTCATATATAAGGCCAAATTTTGCTGCTACACTTGTAAAGTACCTTAAAAACAAGGGTGCGAAGCCTTTCCTTACCGATGCAAATACTTTATATTCAGGATTTCGTTCCAATGCGGTTGATCATTTGAGAAGTGCATGGGAGAATGGGTTCAATCCATTAAGTGTTGATTGTCCCGTTATTATTGCCGATGGCTTAAGAGGATCCGATTATACCGAGGTGCCTTTGAATCTTCAGCATTGTAAATCGGCCAAGATAGGCCGGTCTGTAATGGATGCAGATGTTATTGTTTCGATGACTCATTTTAAAGGCCACGAGCTTACCGGATTCGGAGGGGTATTGAAAAATATAGGCATGGGATGTGCCTCTGTCGGAGGAAAAATGGAGCTTCATTCAACTTCTGCCCCGAAAATTGTTGCTGAAAACTGTACCGGTTGTAAGGTTTGTGTAAAGAACTGTGCTCAGGAGGCTATAACCGTAGGTGACGACAGAATTGCAGTGATCAACTACGATGAATGTATCGGATGCGGTCAATGTGTAGCTGTATGTCAGTATGATTCGGCACAGGTAGTGTGGGAAAATGCTTCTGAACTTTCGGGCAGAAAAATAGCAGAATATACGATGGCTGTAGTTAAAGAAAAACCGGCATTTCATATCAGCTTCATCATGGATGTCTCTCCCGATTGTGATTGCTGGAATTTTAATGATTATCCACTGGTGCCCGATATCGGAATAGCCGCATCGTTTGATCCGGTGTCGCTCGATCAGGCGTGTGCCGATATGGTAATTGCAGCGCCTGCTTTAAGCGGCAGCAGGATTTATAAAGAGGTTCATGACCATTATTGCGGACAAGATAAATTTACCCTGACACATCCCAATGTCAGTTGGAGACAAGCACTTGAATACGCTGAACAGATTGGGCTGGGTGAGAGGAGTTATGAGCTCGTCAGAACATAAAATTCTCCTGCATCTGGCACCTGGTATCCAACATCCGTATCCGGTCTTTCACTTCAGTTCATACGCCACCACACTATTAGCAGCGAAAGTGGGAACAAGAAGAAGCTTTTTTGAAACCACATAATCAATATCGGCTGCATTTACCTTCGCAGGTGAGGTATCGGCCAGTTTTTCCTTCTCTTTGTTCTGGCCTACAAGGTTAATATTTCCCTGCCAGTCGGATATCAGGAAATCACCATTGCCGTCAGGTACAAGACCGTCGATCCCACCGGTGTTGAGTATAAAATCTTTGATCTCGTTGGTTTTAAGATCGATCCTGACAATCTTGTTTTTCAAACCGGCAAGTAAGTTGCCTTCAAAAACATAAAGTCCGTTAATTCCCTCCAAAGACTCCGATTTTGCCAGTAATTCAGCTTTGCCCTGTCTGATCCTGTGAATAGTACTGTTTTCGGAATCGGAAACATAAACATTACCCTGGGCATCTGTGGCAATATCATTGAGAAATTTTGATCCGGGGATTTCAATCATCCTGTTAATTTTTCCTGCTTTAACATCGATTTCTGCTACCCTGTCAATATCTGATACGTAGAGCAGATTACCCACCACTCCAATGCCTTTTGGAGCATTTAATCCGGTGATCCAGTTGGCAGATATCACTTTACCATCGGGCGAAAGTTTCGATATGAATCCTGAATTATCTTTATCGTTCGGTGTTCCGGTTACATTTGAAACATAAATAACAGAATTTAGATTATCGTAGAATACGGATTCCGGAACTTTCAGATCTCCTTTAACTTCCCACTTTTTAGTCAGCCTCTTGGAAATGAAAACATTCTGGCCAAGAATTGCTGTTAAAAAACAGCTGATTAACAGAAAACTCATTAATCTTTTCATTGTGTTTGGATTTGGTTCGTGCAAAATTAGTACTTTATTATCTTTTATTATTTTCCTAATGCTACATTATTGACAATTAAAACATTAAACGGTTCAATTTTTTTCATTATTATCGTTGTATTTATTTAACAACCGCATCAACAGGCAGTAAATCAAATTGTAGTTTTAATTTATTTTCATGAAAATTAAAAAGTGGTATCTTTGCGCGAAATTTTGCCGCGGATGTGGCGTAATTGGTAGCCGCGCAAGACTTAGGATCTTGTGCCGTAAGGCGTGGGGGTTCGAGTCCCTTCATCCGCACGGACAAAATGCCATGGATTTTCATGGCATGTTCTGGGCAAGATATTAATTAATAAATACTCATCGGATGAATATCAAAAAAGATCAAGTTGACGAATTGAATGCGGTTATAACTGTGAAAATTGAAAAGCCTGATTATGAGGAAAGGGTGGATAAGATTCTTAAGGATTATCGCCGTAAGGCCAGATTTGATGGCTTCAGGCCCGGAAAGGTTCCTCAGGGTTTGGTGAATAAGATGTACCGTAAGCCCGTTATGGCCGAAGAAATTAATAAGGTGTTGGCGGAATCGTTGACTAAATACCTGGTTGATGAAAAGCTCAATATCCTTGGGGAACCCCTTCCCAACGAACAGCATAAAATTAGTATCGACTGGGATAATGATACCGATTTTGAATTTATTTTTGATATTGGCCTTGCACCTGAACTGGATTTAACGGTTTCAGAAAATGACGTTATACCTTATTATACTATTCAGGCTGATGACGAGGAGATAAAAAAACAGATCGACCGAATTGCAAACCGCTATGGCACAAATGTGGATTCTGAAAAAATTGAAAACAATGAGGTGATCAGGGCTTCACTCCAGGAATTAAATGCTGAGGGAAATCCTGTAGAGAATGGCATCAGTGTAGAAGAAACAACCGTCTCCCTTGAATTTGTCAAGGACGAAGAAAGCAGGAACAAATTCAAGGGTTTAAAAAAAGGTGATCAGGTAACCGTTGATATAAAAAAGGCTTTTGAAAACGAGACAGATCGGGCCGCGATGCTCAAAATCGACAAAGAGAAATTGTCAAGCATTAATGCTGATTTCAGAATAACCATCAATTCCATTTCACGTTTTGAAAAAGCCGCCATAAATCAGGATCTTTTCGATAAAGCGTACGGTAAAGACAATGTGAAGTCAGAAGAGGAGTTTCGTACCAAAGTTGCCGAAGAACTCAAAGCAGCATTTGAAAGAAACAGCGATTACCGGTTCAGGGTGGATTCACGCGAATACTTTCTTGCCAAATTCCCGAAGAAGTTACCTGATGCATTTCTGAAACGATGGCTCCTGCATACCAATGATGGCAAGGTCAGCATGGAACAGATTGAAAAGGATTACGATCATTTTACTGAAGATTTGAGATGGCAATTGATTAAGGGAAAGATCAGCCGCGATAATGAGTTAAAGATAAGCGAGGGGGAATTACTCATTCATATTCGCGATTCAATCAGACAACAGTTTATTCAGTATTACGGTATAGGTGAGGTGCCTGCAGATCTTTTGGATAAATACGCAAAAGAGAGTATGGGTCGTGAGGAAGAGCGTAACAGGTATTCTGAAAGTCTGAATGAGAATAAAGTGTTCGAATTGATAAAGAAAAATGTGAAACTCGATACCAAAGAGGTAACTTTGGAAGATTTCAACAAACTTTTCGAAAAGTAGTTAATTAAAAAATACTGATT